>CAZCKT010000006.1:0-21623 GCA_964499355.1 uncultured Candidatus Saccharibacteria bacterium
TTACTGACAAGCTGACCTGCTTCATCTAGCTTTTCACGATACGTTAAGATCCCTTCGACTTAAACTTTCATTCCTTTTTGTAAAATCTTTGCAAGATTTTCACCAAACTTTCCCCATGCATTGACGCTGTGGAAGCTTGCTTCGTCGTGCTGTTCACCATTTGCTCCTTTCCAAGCTCGATTCGTTGCAACGGTAAAATAACAAACTGGTGTTCCGCCTGTTGTGTAGCTAACTTCTCCATCTCTGGTTAAGTTACCGACAAGGGTTACTTTGTTTACTGATCTCAATGCTGGCATCTTTTTCGTGACTTATCTTATACTCTACTTTACCTTGATAATTGTGATTGAGCAACTAGACTATTTATTTCCTGCTTTTTTGCTCTCTGACTCTTCTCGGGTAATCGTCTTCTTTACCTTGATTTTTGTAGCTGTACCTTCTTTGACATCCTTTCGGATTACAAGATATCGCAAAATCTCTTGATGTCGATTCATTAATTTCTTAATGCCGTCCATAGCAAGTGATGGTGCTTCGAATTGATACATAACATAGTATCCTTCGGTATGCTTATCAAGTTCGTATGCAAGATAGCGTTTTCCCCAGATATCTCGGAGGGAAACTGATCCTTTTGCATCGATAATGATTTGCTCTACCTTTGAGTCTGCTTCGTTGCGGACTTTATCTGGTAAAAAAGGCTTGAAAACGACGACCATTTCGTAAGGCACTGGTTTTCGAACCACATTGATAATTGTTTCTTCTATTTTTCTCTTTGCCATAGTGGGAATTATAGCACAATTATGCGGGAGGGCAACTCTTTATCGTTCCTTTTCTTTTTTCACAAATAACCATGTCCCAAGAATAAGAAATACTGTGAACATTACGACTATCACCGCAAGGTCAACAAGCGGTGGATTAAGAATATCTTGCTGCGCTACTGCATTACCTTGAAAGAATGCTCCACGAGTAAAGTCAACTGCATAGGTTAACGGCATCAAACGTGCCAAAGTCAACATAATTCCAGGGGTTTTAGAAAGAGGAACAAAGACACCTGCTAAGAAAAACTGTGGTAACACCAAAAATGGAAACACCTGATTTGCGGTTCTTTCGTTATTCATCCAACCAAGAACCAAAACTCCAAACCCGCCACCAAGCAAGGCTGCTGCAATCATCGTTGGGAAGATTGCAAGCAACGATATTGCGGTTAATTTGATACCAATTATGAATCCGAATACGATAATACCTAGAACTTGTAAGAATGAAATAGTCGACTCACCTAAAATCTTTCCAAAAATAATCGCATATCGACTCGTGGGAGAAACAAATATTTCTTGGCTAAAATCATTTTCACGGTCATTAATCAAAGAAATAATACCTGAAGCTGTTGATTGGAAAAGAGTTTGAGCCAAAACACCAAGAAAGGTGAATGTCAATAAATCTTTCCCTGATGCTGCACCAATTCCCGATTGCAAAGATCCTCCTAAAACTCCAATAAAGAGTACTGGAAATATAAAACTAACAACAATTCGCATTCTGTCACGCAAAAACTTCATGACATCACGATATGCAATAGTTAGGATTACTCCGATTTGTTTTTTAATTCTCATTTTCATCCGCAATTAACTGAAGATACGCATCGTTTAGTGTTGGTGAGTGGATATCAATATCAACCAACGGTGTTTCTATTTCTTTAATAAGTCGCTGCACTTCTGCACCTGAATTCTTAAGTGGCAATGTCGCATGGATACCCTCCACGGTATACGAAATTTGTTTTGTATCCAATTCCTTAGCCAATGTTGACATAGTTTTCGGAGTAATACGAAGATAATTTCTGATTAAATTCTGTTTCAACTCTTTTGGCGTGCCATCTGCAGCAATCTTTCCTTTATTAATAACAATTACTCGATCTGCTTCTTCTGCTTCGTCAAGATAATGTGTTGTGAGAAATATGGTGGTTCCTTCTCGCTTTCTAACTTCCAATATATATTCCCAAAGTCCCTTACGACTGAGGGGATCAAGTCCAGTTGTTGGTTCGTCAAGGAATAAAACACGTGGATTATGAATCAAGCTTCTGACAATCTCGAGTTTTCTCTTCATTCCACCTGAAAAAGTTTTTACTGGTTTATTGATTGAATCTCCAAGACCGATAAGCTCGGTAAGTTCTTTGACTTTATTTTTGTATTCGGTTGGCATCCAAGAAAAGAATGGTCGGAATGGATAAAGCCCATACAATACTGCGTGAAAACGTATATTTTCTTCAGCGGTCAGGTTTTTATCCAAACTTGGATTCTGGAATATAATTCCGACGTTTTGTCGAACTAGAGATGATTGCGTATCAACATCATAACCGGCGACACGAACGTCACCAGAGGTTTTAGACAATGTTGTAGTTAATATTGAGATTGCCGTTGTTTTGCCTGCGCCGTTTGGACCAAGAAAAGAAAAAAATTCTCCTTCTTTTACCTTGAATGAAATATTATCGACCGCATTGACGTCAGCTTTCGAGTATTTTTTTACCAAATGAGAGACTTCAATTGCATATGACATCCCAGAAAGATATCACATTACGACTTAAAAGAGAACCGTTTATTGAGGAAAAACTGAATAATTGCAATAACAACAATCGATACAGCTTTTACAATTTCTAATTGAAATTTAACAAGAATTCCGGAAAAGAACCCGAGCAACTGCCCTACCTGAACTCCAATAACACCATTAAAAAACCATAAGAAGAAATTCCCAATCATAATCCCAAAAAGTCCTACAGCATAAAATGACATAAATCGCGACAATAACCGATCAGTTTTTTTGAAATTTAGAAATGCATTCCAAAGAAAGTTATTCACTATTCCGACTGTCATAGATATTGGATTTGCGATTAATTCATTCATTTTTAACACACGAATCATAAATACAAATGAAATGAGATCAAGTGCAAGGCCGGTGAATCCAATCAGAATGTACAGAATAAATGCTTTTTGTTTCTTAGCTTGTGAAATCGCAGAGTCGATTACTTTTTTCATAGTAAAAGTATAGCCGAAAATCGTAAAAAATGCTCTAGGTGTGGTAAACTACTGATACTTACATGGAAAAGCAAACATCAACGAAAAACAGACTCGAAACCCCTGTACTTTTCATGATTTTTAATAGAATTGATACCGCTGAGCAAGTATTTGCAAAAATTCGAGAAGTTCAACCAACCAAGCTGTATATAGAAGCAGATGGTCCACGAAAGCATGTTCCCGGTGAATTAGACGCATGCCAACAAGTTCGCAACAAGATACTTTCAATGATCGATTGGAAATGTGATTTACATACGCTATTTCACGAACAAAACCTTGGCTGTAAAGAAGCGGTAAGCTCCGCAATATCTTGGTTATTTGAAAATGAAGAACAAGGAATAATTCTCGAAGATGATTGTCTCCCTGAAACTTCGTTCTTTTTCTATTGTCAAAAAATGCTTCATAAATACTCCAAGGATGAAGAAGTTATGATGATTTCTGGAACAAATTACATTGCAAAACAAACTGAAGATTCAAATAATGTATTTTTCTCACAATATTATGCAATTTGGGGTTGGGCAACGTGGAAGCGAGCTTGGGCAAAATATGACAAGACGATGAGTACGTGGCCAGCATACAAAAAATCAGGAGCGTTGCAGAGAACATATCCTTATTTTGGTGTCGCACCACAACTCGCATTCGTATTTGAATCTGCGGCTCAAGGTAAAGTAAATACATGGGATTATCAATGGTTTTATACTTGCACATCAAATAACGGATACACCATTGTTCCTTCAAAGAATCAAATCTCAAATCTCCAGTTTAATTCAGGCACGCATAACGATGGAGCGACTTCAAAATATACCTTTATGAAGACACTTCCATTAGATGTTGAAAAACTAGAAATCCCTCATTCTATTGCTGTTGACCGAAAACAAGAGATATTTCTTTTTAAAGAAGTCGGTCTCTCATCCCCTACTTATTGGACCACCTTGCTCATAAAAAAACTGCGGGCAGTAAAAAAAAGTTTACTCAAGAAAAAATGACTATTAAAGAAACTTTAAAAAAATTTCTGCCGAATACTGGTCGCAAAGGAACAGCTATTCGGGGATTTACCTGGATTGCGGGAGACAAAATTTTGCGTCTTGTTATCAGTATGTTTACCGGCGCATTGGTGGCTCGATATTTAAAGCCCGAAGGTTATGGACTTATTAATGCGCTCACAGCTTATGCCGCACTCTTTAGTCCAATTGCAAATATGGGTGTCAACTCTATTCTTATTCGAGATGTTGCATCGCACCCAGAAAACGAAAAACGTGCTGTCGATAGTGCTGTTATTCTAAAACTTATCGGTGGAATCACCGCGTTTTTACTTGCAATCATTATTGCTATCGTTACAGATAATAAACAATACACGGTTCCATTGGTCATAATTTCAACCATGCAATTTCTGTTCTATTCGTTTGAAGCTCTTGAAGCTTGGTTCTATGCAAAACATAAACAACAACCACCTGTCATTGCTGGACAGATAAGTTTCATTGCCACATCGATTTTCAGAGTCGTCGCGATCGCTCAAAACTGGGGTATTACAATTGTTTTGTTTAGTTATGCACTTGATTCTATTCTCTCAGGGTTCTTTGTATTCTTCGCAGCTAAAAAATATTTGAATTATCAAATTACAAAAACGAAATTTGAAAAGAAATATATTTTCTCAGTTTTTAAAGAAGCAATTCCATTGATTCTTTCTGGGTTTGGCGCAATAGTCTACACAAAAATAGACAAGGTAATTATGCCCTGGTTAACCACCAGTTTCGTTCTCGGTATTTATTCCTCGGCAACACGACTCTCTGAACTCTGGTACTTTTTACCTTACTCGATTAGTACCGTATTTTCACCTTTGATTGCCGAAGCTTATGCACAAGATCAAAAAACTTACATGAAAAGAATTCAAAAGAGTTTGATCATCATGAATCTTGGAACATTTGGAATTGCAATTGCAACGACGATATTTGGACCATTAGCAATAAACATTTTATTCGGTAGCGAATACATGTCAGCAATACCTGCACTTTCAGTACATATTTGGTCATTACCATTTGTAGCAATGGGATTTATTGCTGATATATGGTTAATTAACGAGCGCTTACAGAAAGTTCAAGTTGCTCGAACATTTATTACTGCTGCAGTGAATATTCTGTTAAATATAATTCTCGTTCCAAAATATGGTGCATTAGGTGCGGCGTGGGCGACCTTAATCGCATATACCTACCCTGGATTTCTTGCTAATATTCTTGATAAACGAACTCGCACAATTTTCTTCCTTGAGATTGCAAGTATTCTTCCAACGCCAAATAGTATGGCAACCATCATAGCAAAAGTGAAAAGTTTATATAAAAAAGTAATAGTTAAAGCAAAAAAGACATTACTCAAAGCTGACGCTCCAGCGTACAATGTCTTCAAATCAAAGCACAAAAAACATGCCCTTATTTCTTATATTTCTGCACCATTTCGCATCGGTAATCAGTTCAGACATAATAACGAACGTGCTGTCCAAGAATTGGCAAAGTCACTCGACGAATTAGGATTTACCGTTGATGTCATGAACTATACTGATAAAAAGAAATATCCTTTCGAAAAGTACAGTGCAATAGTTGGATTCGGAGAACCTTTCTGCAATAGCTTTTTAACTAACCCAACAGCAAAGAAAATATATTACGGTACGGGGATGGAAGTTTCGCACCACAATCACTTAGTAATCAACAGACTAAAAGATTTTTATTCTCGGCACGGAGTTTGGCTTGTTGAGTCTTCTAGAATTGTTGATCAAACATGGAGTATGCAGACTCAAGCGATTGACGGAATTATGACGTACGGAAACCAGATAATTAAGGATTCCTACAGTGCCTATTACGATGGACCTATTTATCCGCTCCACGATGTGCCATTTCGATTTACAAAACCAGAAGAGGTTCTCGCAAAAAAGAAAAACTGGGATATTGCAAAAAACAATTTCTTTTTCATAATTGGAGCAGGAGCTGTTCACAAAGGATTTGATATTGTTCTTGATTTATTTAAAGAACATCCAGAATGGCATTTGCACATTGGAGCTCCGATTGGTAAAGAAGGAAGATTTTTTGAAATTTATAAAGATATATTGCACTTGCCAAACATTCATTACTACGGATTTATTGATATGACGTCAGAATCATATTTGAAGCTCGTTGAACAATGTGGATTCTATCTTTCACCAAGCGTTTCTGAAGGCTGCCCTACTTCTGTTGTGAATATCTGCGGAAATGGAAAATGCATTCCAATTGCAACCAAAGAAAGCGGTTTAGAAGGTAATGTTGAAATTCCAATAAAAGCTATAACAGTAAATGCACTTCAAGATTCCATTACAACCGCACAAGCAATGTCCAATGAAGAGTTAGAAAAAAAGGCAACTGACGTTTACGATTATTTTACAGAAGTTCACTCGCAGGAAAACTTTCAAAAAGAACTAAAAACGGCACTATCTGCTATACTCAGAGATGTTCT
Source organism: uncultured Candidatus Saccharibacteria bacterium (assembly GCA_964499355.1). Taxonomy (GTDB): domain Bacteria; phylum Patescibacteriota; class Dojkabacteria. The sequence goes on from CAZCKT010000006.1 coordinate 6,534, forward strand.
GTAAAATATGTGGATCAAGCTGTAACAAGCTCTTTACGACACGAATACTTTTCAAATACGATGTCGAATACTACGAATGTACCGAATGTTTATTCATTCAAACGGAAACACCGTATTGGTTGGATGAAGCATACGCCTCACCAATAAACGAGACTGATACTGGATTATTGGCAAGAAATTTTCAATTTGTACCATTGGTTAGTACCTTGTTGTTTTACCTCTTTAAAAAGCATGGTACATTTGTCGACTATGGTGGCGGCTACGGTGTCTTTACTCGACTTATGAGAGACGTTGGATTCAATTACTATTGGACCGATCCAAAATGCGAAAATTTACATTCTCGAGGTTTTGTTTGGGATGAATCAGTGCAACCAGACGCGTTGACTGTTTTCGAAACTTTCGAGCATTTTCTTGACCCTGTTGAAGAAGTTCATAACTTACTAGCGATGTCTTCAACGGTTATATTCTCAACCACTATGGCACCAAGACCGACACCCGATCCTGAAAAATGGTGGTACTATGGACGCGAGCACGGACAACATATTGCACTCTACAGGCCAGAAACATTCAAATATTTGGCAAAACAAAATAACAGTCATTACTCGAATTTTGGGAATATTCATGTATTCAGCAAGAAAATTATTCACTCAGAAGATGCATTTTTAATACGACAATGCTCACGATTCCTCTTTCCGATACTCAAACGAATTATGAAAAGTAAAACGCACTCTGACATGGAGCAATTAATTAAGAAACGAACACAAAAATGAAAGTCCTCTACGATCATCAAGCATTTTCACTACAAGATTTCGGTGGAGTAACCTTAATTTATTCCGAATTACTCCGAGCGTTTCAGAATTACCCAAAAAATGTTATTTCTGCGAAGGCATTTGCCCCCGCTAGCGGAAATGTAAATTTACAAAGTGCTCAACCGCAGCTTTCATGGAAGATTCTTCATAAAATCTCAAATCAGAATCGATTCAAACTACAGTTTCAGGTTAATAAATTACTTTCTTTAATATCACTTGCGACCAGTAATTTCGATGTTTATCACCCTACTTACTACAACCCATATTTTATTCCTCACGTAAAAAAACCATTTGTGGTCACTGTTTATGACATGGCGCATGAAGTATTTGCGGATGATCCAGCATTCAACGCTGATGTCAGAAAAAACAAACAGATATTGGTTCAAGCCGCGAGTAAGGTCCTAGCAATTTCACAATTCGTCAAGGATGATCTCATTCGAATCTACAATGTTCCAGCCGATAAAATTGAAGTAACTTATCTAGGTGGTGACAATATCTTAAGACCAGAAGACCAAGATGCTGGGAACTTCGCTTCGATACTTCCAAAACGATACATTGTGTATGATGGAACGAGAAAAAGTGGATACAAAAACTTTAGACCATTTCTCTCTGCTATTGCACCTATCCTCAACAAAGACACAACGTTATACGTCGTTTGTGCAGGTGGAGTTCCCTTTACCGCTGATGAAATAGCGTTCTTTACCGAACTTAAAATCGAAAAACAATTAATTAACGTTCCCGTTCGAGGCACGATGCCAATGCAAGCAGTGTTTTGGAAAAATGCATTATTATTTGCGTATCCTTCACTTTACGAAGGGTTTGGTATTCCATTTGTTCAATCAATGTTTTGTGGCTGCCCTATTGTCGGAAGTAACACGGGAAGTACCGCAGAAGTAGGACAAGATGTCATATTCTATTTCGATGGGAAAAATCAAGAAAGTATTCGCGCAACTGTTGAAAATGCGTTGTATAATGAAGAAGAAAGAAAGAAAAAAATTGCGCTTGGATATGCCCGAGCAAAAGATTTTACTTGGCAAAAGACAGCAGAAAAAACTTTGGCAGTTTACCAGTCACTACTATGAAAAAACCATTAATATCGGTCATTACAGTCGTTAGGAATCGAGAAAAAGTCATTGAGCGTAGTATAAAAAGCGTACTTGGCCAAACATTTACCGATTACGAATACCTAATGAAAGATGGTGACTCTACTGATAAAACCGTCAGGAAAATTGCAAAATACGCAAACTCAATAACTTACTTCGAATCTTCACCCGACAAAAGTTTGTACGACGCGATGAATATTGCGACTCAACACGCAACCGGTGAATGGGTATACTACCTACAAAGTGACGATCAACTCATCGAATCAGATGTTCTTGAAAAAGTTGCTCCGTATTTGATGCGTTCAAAAGCACATGTCGTTTACGGGACCGCAATTATGGAATTTGATTGGGGAGTAATTAAAACACTTCCAGCAAAATCAATTAAAACGATGTGGGAGCACATGCCGTTTTGTCATCAAGCGGTGTTTATGCGTGCCGAAGTTGCAAAGCAATTTCCATTTGATCTCGCTTATAAGTCAGCAGCAGATTATGATTTATTCTATAAACTTTATTCACTCGGTTACATTTTTGAAAAGATGCCAATTACAGTAGCAAAACTCGAAGCTGGTGGACTTTCTGATGCAAAAAGAATTTCCGGACTGAAAGAAGTTGGCGTCATCAAGAAAAAATATGATTCGAATAAATGGCACCATGTTCAACACTCTTGGTATGTTTTTAAGAGTGCCGTTCGGTTAAAAATACGGGAATTGTTACCTAAGAGAGTTGTAAAAAAAATATTTCAAACGAGGCAGCGACTAACCGAAAAATGAAAAACATTACGAGAAAAATATTCTTAACATTACTTCTACTCACTCCATTTATCGAACTACTTAATGCATCATTCGTACGTAACAACGTAATTTTAGGAAATATTGGGCAACTTTTTAAGGGGTTAATTATTATACTTGCTCTGTTCGTATTGACACGGAAACAGAAAAGTCTGTATTTAGGAGCACTTGCGATTGGCGGGGTTTTATCAATTATTCATCATTTCATAACTCCGTCGCATTCATTTTCATACTTAGTAAACGATTTACTTTTTGTTATTAAAGTTACTTATATTATCCCGCTTTCGTTCATTCTGTCAGATATCTCACGTCGGTACATTTTGATTGCAAGTAGTGTGACTTGGGTTACTATTGTTGTCAACATTGTGATTGGAACTTTTGGAGCAGGATATACGCAATACGCACTAGGTTACGGATATAAAGGATTCTTCTTTTCTGGAAATGAAATGGCTTTAACGTTAGTGATGACCTCCGCAGTTATTCTCTTCTTATTATATGAACAACGAAAATTAAACCTCGCAATCACTTTCAGTATTATTTTATTGATACTTGGACCATTGCAAGGAATGAAAACAGTCATTATTGGATTACCTCTTCTCGCAATTGTGATTCCAATAATTTTTTACAAAGCTCAAATCCGCGAACGAATCGCAAAGTTATCGCTTGCAAGAAACATTAGCCTGTTTGCCGCTATCATTGGGATAATGTTCACTGCGACGGCAGTACTTTATTCTATTTCCCCTGAATTTTTCCAGAGATTTGGTGAAATCACAGCACGAAGTGGCATTATCGGTGCAATCCTCAGCGAACGTGATAAATATCTTGAATATGGATTGAAACTGTATAAAACCGAGTATTCATTACCACAAAAAATTTTTGGAGCCGGCTACTCTCTCGCACAAAACCGAATGGTCAAATTTATTGGCGATCCCAAAACAATTGAAATCGACTTCTTTGATTTGTTCTTTACCTTTGGAGTAGTTGCGTTTATATATTACGGAGCTTGGAGCATATTTATTTATTCTTCAGCAAAAAAACATGATATTCCAAGTAGATTTATAACGTTTGTGAATATAATATTCTTCGTGTTGAGCTTACTCACAGGTCACGTCGTATACTCAACTTTTCTAATCACGTACTGGGCACTTATAAATGGCTTATCAAAAAACAAACCAGAAACAACCGTGTATTTTTTGGGAAGTACCTCACCTGGGGGAATTTCTACCTACATGCAAGAAACTGCTAAAAACGCGACCGATGTTTCAATCACGATATTACCCTCGCAAGTGTCTGGTGGCATCTACAACACAGTTTTTGCCTTTGTAAAAAGCTATTTTGTTCTTCTCTACTCACTTATTGTAAATCCATTGAAAAACCGCCGTTCAGTTATTCATTTACACATGGCGACGAATGGTAGTTTTATCAGAAAAGCGTTAGTCGTATTCAAACTTTCATGGTTTGCTGATCAGACAATTGTTCATTTACATAGTGGTGAAACCGTTCCATTTTTCAAGAAAATACTCGGATTACCAATTGGGAAGCAACTCCTATCAGCATTTTTTGCCCTAACTTCAGATATTATTGTTGTTTCTGAAACATTAAGCAAAGAAATTATGACGTTTTTTAACGAAAATCAGCTTCAAATTGTCAATGAAAAATGGCATATTTTGAACAATGCAATTGTTGTTCCAGAGAAACTTGCAGCACCTCGCAATTACAAATTAGGCGATACCTTGGAAATCGTTACGGTTTCTCGACTAAACAAAGTAAAAAACCTTACTGTTCTACCCAAGATTGCGGCATTATTGAAAAAGTATTCTGTAAAATTCCGATTAACAATCGTAGGAGATGGACCTGACAAACAGCACATCCAAGAGGCAATTGTAAAGGAAAATGTAACCGATGTTGTCAATATGGTTGGACACATTTCACACGATTTAGTTGGCGAATACTACAATTCCGCCCATCTTTTCCTGCTCCCCTCAAAACACGAAAGTTTTGGCATTGTTGTTCTTGAAGCATATTTGTATGGATTACCTGCAATCACCAGCGATGTTGGTGGATTAAAAGATGTCGTAATCCAAGGAGAAACCGGCATGCGCTGTGAGTATAATGATGCACAAACATTTGCAGCAAACATATTGGAGTTATCAAAAGATCCAAAAAAACTTTCACGAATGGCAAAAAATACGCAAGAACTGGTACGACACTTTGATTACGAAAAACACATACAGCAACTCCGACAGATTTACGGAATGAATTAATCTGTTATACTCATTCATGGCGGCAAAAAGACCCATTCATCTTCTGTTGGTGGCATCTACAGGTGGTCACCTAAAGCAGTTACATGAACTCAAATCTTTCTGGAGCCGTTACGAGCACACGTGGATTACCTTCAATAACGCGAATGGTCCTAGTTTATTAAAGGATGAAAAAAACGTTATTTGGTCACCTTTTCCAACAAATTTCCCAAACTTTCCAAACAATATAAAGAATACATTTTTGGCACTAAGATTGATGCTTTCAGGTAAATACTCACATGTTATTAGTACAGGAGCAGGTGTTGGTGTTCCTTATATTTGGCTTGGATGGTTACTCTCACCTTTTTTACATACAAAAACTATATTTATTGATTCGTTAACCCGAACAATTGGAACTTCATTTTCAATGAAATTAGTCTATTTCTTTTCGCATATTCGTCTAACACAGTGGCCAGATAACACAAAAAAATTTACTCGATTACTTTATAAAGGAAAGGTACTATGATCAAAGTTGCACTTGGTACGGAGAAATTTCAGTTTACTCGAGTTTTAGAGTGGCTAGAGAAAGCTATCGACGACGGTATTTTAGACAAAAATGAAGAAATACATGTGCAATCAGGATCGACGCAATATAAACCAAAATATGCCAATATAAAACTAATTCCTACTGTCCCCTATCAACAACAAATGGAGGAATTTAACGCAAGTAGAATCAGCATAATTCACGCCGGTATCGGTAACGTATTGGATATGGCTGACTTAAATCGAGTTCCCATCATAATTCCACGAGATCCAATGAGACAAGAACATGTTGATAGTCATCAACTCGATTTTTGCCAAGTTGCCGAAAAAGAATTATCACTTCCTATTGTCTATACGTACAATCAGTTTGTTGATGCAATAAAAAACTACAATCCGAACAGGACGTTTCCCTCTTTTCGACAACAACTAGTCGACTATTTAGTAAGTGAAATTGAAAATTAGTAATAACTGACTAACTGGTGCCTCAAAAAATTTCTTGAGGCACCAGCCACTTACTTGTCAGTTTACGGGGTCGGCGTAACGGTGGGGGTCAAGGTTGCTGCGGGTATTAATGTCGATATTGTTGTTGGCTGGGGAGTTCTTCTGAGTTCGATATCAGTAATGAATACCTCGTTCGGGCTTGTATTAATAGTCCATCCGATCAAATTTGAACTTTCTGGTTCATATTTGTTTCGTCTAAACTGATAATTGCCCGAGTGCCCCAAAACAAACCACTGTTCGAATTGATCCCCAGGGACGGAGTCTCTGAGTTTTGTCTCATAAGCGTTACCCACCCATTCGTCATTCGAAATTTCATGGTCCACAGCAGTCACAGATACCTGGCAAAAGCCGGCATTTGCAGTTGCGTATGTTACCACAAAAAGTCCCTCTCCGATGTACTCATCCACCGCCGCCTGAATTCCCTCCAAATTGCAATTGACCATGGGGTCAACTGTTGGCGAGGGGGTCAATGTCGGTGTGAACGTGGGAGTGGGAGTTACAGTAAGCGTATCCTCCGCAGTGACGATTGTCACGGCAATGGGCGCTTCCTGAGGTGCCATAGAGCCGCAAGCGGCTAATAGGGCAAATACAAGCAGAACTAACGAACCGAGCACAATTTTTCGCATGTTTTCTCCTTTTCTCGAGGCGGCGACAACGTGTCACACTTTTAAATGCCTCGCATGCAAACAACTATCAAAAAAGATTGATTGAAAGCTCTTCGCATACGAGGAAGTAAAATGTGTCTACTACCCGTACAATTACCATACTGAAAACTTGTTATAACACAAAGCAGCAGTGGGGCAATTGCTTTATTTATTTAACTGACTGTAAGTGTTAACGAACCATACTTTCAGCGTATAAAGCATGAAAATACATGCCGTATTATACTACACTATGGGACAAACCTCAATACTATTGGCTACTCTACTAGCTGGTCAGAACGTTGATATAGTCCCCATCTTGCATGACATATGTCTTACCGACGGTTTGTAACTTTCCAGAGGCCTTGACTTCGTTGAATCCCCCAAGCTCTAAAATGTCTTCTGTTTTTGCTATCTGAGCACGGACAAATTTGTCAGCAATTCCTGTGTGAATACACGCTGCTGCATCAAGTGCTGTATCGCCGTCGGTAATGAACCAACTTCGCGAATCCTTTTCGTTTCCAACATAAAAATTGATAAAATGTAATTTCTGCTTGGCGATTTCTATTAAAGTTTGTACATCACAGAAATATGATAATTCCTTTTTCATCTCATCCAGTTCTTCTGCAGAAAACGTTTGAATATCTGATAAGAATTTCGAGTCGATAAAGGCAACATCACCAACGACACCTGGACCGAATGCAAAATCAGCAAACTCAATCACTTCTTTTTTCCACTGCTCTACTTTTTCAACATAGGCAGGTTCGCTCATATCGATATAGGAAATGTTTAAAACGGCTAAAAATGGCTTTGAGGTCAACAAGAAAATGTCATGGACTATTTGCTGGATTGGCTCGCTATTTTTATTTTCTGGGTCGTTTTTGAAGCGATAAGCTGTCTTTCCTTCGAGGAGTTGTGCTAACAACTTTTGCAATGCGTCGTGCTGAATTTTTACTTTGTCATCTTTACCTGAACGAACATCTTTCCCCATGGCGTGAATTTTTTTTTCTACGGTTTCTACATCCTTCAAAATCAACTCAGTCAGTACATCCTCAAAATCTTTCTTAGGATCAATTCTATCGTAAACATGGGTTACTAATTTGTCTGGAAAAGCCCGTAATAAATACATAACTAAATCGACTTCGCGAATATGGGAAAGGAACTGGTTCCCCAATCCTTCACCTTTTGATGCACCTTTTACGAGACCTGCAATATCAACGAATTGAATAACTGCTGGGAATACTTCGTTTGATTGGAACAAGTTAGCAAGTTTAGTGATTCTTTCGTCACGGTATTCAACAATACCAACGTTCTTGTCGATGGTACAAAATGGAAAGTTTTCTGCAGGGACCGCAAGTTTGGTAATTACGTTAAACAATGTGGATTTACCAACATTAGGAAGCCCGACAATTCCGATTGATTTCATAACGAATTATAGCATGAATACGAGATTTTTTATCGACCAAATCTGAATTCCCTGTACTGCTTATGAATAGAATCTCCCCCGTTTATTATTTCGATTCTTGCTCGATCTGCACGAATTACTTCTGCAACAACCTCAGCTGCATCCAGGAATGCTTGCATCGCAGCCCTTTGCGTATCAGCCTCCATATTTAGTGCTTTTAATGATTCCTTTTCAACCCTTAGTTCTGGTTTACCATTTGTAGAGTTTCGGAGACTTAATGGCAATACGCGAATACTTTCTTCAGACAAATGCTGCATCGTCCTTTCTATATTTTCCTGCATAACTTCATCATCAAACGCCCAATAGCAACAATCAAGCCACGTCGTTACCATGCCATATTGATATTCGACAATTGGTACTGAATTTCTGAACCTATTGTTATATGGAATCGACTGCTCAACTCGGACAACAATAAATGGCATGACCTCATTATTGCAGATAATCGGTGCAACGACATACCCATTTACTTCAACTCGCTTTATTGGATACGCGACATCAAACTGGTATTGTGGGATCGAATAAATAGGTTTATATGGTTGTTCACCGCTGCTAAACATCCCGTATTATATCGTGTTATCGACCTTTTTTCGACACTTATATCTTGATTTGCCAGTATTTTCCTTTTATACTTCGTTCATGAAAAGATATCTTACCTTTGGATTAATTCTCGGAACAGCAGTACTCCTTCGATTTGGGCTACTCCCAATCCTCGAGGAAACACATAACATCTGGATTCTTGGTTTCTTAAGTGCAATTATAATTCTCGCAGGAACACTTTTGGTTTTAACAAAAACTGCCGATATCATCGAAGAAACAACCGAAGTACTCAGTGAACGTACAAAACTTGCAGGCGGATTATTACAATCTCTCGGTACAGCATTTCCGGATATGGTACTTGGAATCATTGCCGCAATAATTAGTATGCGCTATCGAACTACCGATTTCGGTCGATCAATTAATTATGCAATCATTGCTTCGGCAACAACCTTTGGATCAAATATCTACAATATTGGACACGCAGCTTGGTGTATCTTTAGACAAAATCTCGCAGATACAAAACAAAAGGTAACAATGATGTTCCCAGGGATTCCTGCCGGTGGAACGCTAAAACCGATTAACTCGCACAAGGTAATTCCAACGATCGGTGAAGTATCAACTGCAGAGTCGTTATTGACGACATTAACAGTACTTACCGCTTTTGTAGCAATATGTATGGTTATCTTTGGAAAAGTTGATTCTACTATTAATCCAACAACCGGTGATTTATATCAACTTCTTGCTCCAGTTGGATTTGTTGTTTTCTTAATTGCGATCGCAAGTTTGTGGTTTTTTAGAAAAAACATGAGAGATACCGAACGACACACAGATAAAATCGACATTGAGGAACGATTCTATGCAAAGCAACCAACGTACGTTTCGTTAATTGCGCTTGCGATAGCAGGTGTTGCAATTCTATTTGCCGCAGAGAGTATGGTTAAAACAATCGAAATCTTCTGTACAGCAACAGGTATTCCATTTGTCATTGCTGGTGTACTTGCTGGAATCATAGGATGTTTAGGTGAAATGTTAGTGGTTCACAATTTTTCGATTAGTCCAAAAGGGAGAATCGGTGATGCAATCGTCGGTGTTGCGATGGACAACATAGTTACAATTCTTGGGGCTTCAATCGTATCTATAATGGGTGGAATTTTCTTGGGTGGTAATGCACTGATTTTGATTTTCATCATCATACTCAGCTTGAACATGGTCTTGTTGTGGCAAATCAGCAAACTACAACGAACTATATTGATGGTTAAACGCTAGCTAATCCACTCGTACTCTCTTCGAACTTTGTCTTCCAATTCTTCTGGTTTTACGAGTCCAAATTCAGTTATAAAACCGGTTATAAATTGGTGAGGAACAATATCAAAAGCTGGATTGATAATATCCAATTCCTTTGGTGCCTCTGGCCAAACTTCGGTATCCTTTCTGAGCTCAATTTTAATTGGGTTATAAATTGTTGCAAGATCAAGTTTCAAACTTGGGGTCACAATATACAATGGCTTGCTTGAAAAATAAGCTGAAAGTCCCATACTGAAGCTTCCAATTTTGTTCATTGCATCACCATTCACCGAAATTTGATCAGCACCAAGAAAAACTACATTTACCGGTAGAAAACTGTCATCCGAAATGAAATAAGCAGCTGCTGAATCAACTATCATGACTGTTTCAATACCTTCTTTTATCAAGTTCTTTGATGTTATTCTTCCTTGATATAACGGTCGAGTTTCGGTATTAACTGCACGAATTTTGTGATCTTTATTGATTCCCGAAATAATTGCTTCAGCGGTGCTTGAATGACAATGTGTAAAGACAACATCTGCATGTTTACATAATTCAACACCATGTTTTACGATTTGTGATTTCGAATTTTCGAGCAAATTAATATACGAATTTGCTAAATTGACCACTGCATTTCCTGCGCTTTTCACGTCTTTAAGGCCAGGATATTGAAGTACTAACTGATTCAAAATGTACCGTACTCCATTTTTTGCTAATGGCTCGTTAGGACGTGCATTTGCCAACATTTCCATGTATTGTCCGAGCTTGTCTCGAAATATTTCCAAATCAGTAATATCTGTTTCTTTTGCCCATTCACCTATCGTAATAAAGGTTGATAACGCAACGTTTGTAGCACCTTGAATTTTAATCGAGATGATATCGTCAATCGTCTGTTGAATAACTTTTGGAACCGAGTCAGACATGGGCAGTCTTGTAAAATTTATACTTGTTAGTTCATTATAGATAATTTTGGCAGATAAGCAACTGCAGAAACTATTGGACAGTAGCGCCACCGTAGTGGAAATGCTAAAATCCGGTGATGTATAAAGTTTCAGAAGTTACTACCCAGAAAACTTGGGATTCCTTAGCGGGTAGTGTCTTACTCCAATCCTGGGGATGGGGAGAATTTCAACAAAAAATAGGGCACAAATTGTGGAGGTTGGGAGTTTTTGATGGTGATACATTTGTGGGTGGAGCTTCAATAATTTTGGTCAACTCACGTTTCAGATCTCACTTATATGTTTCAAATGGACCTTTCGTAATTGGCAAGCGTCCTGATCTTTCTGTTCCAATTATTCTTGAAACTTTACTTCCACATATAAAAAAGATTGCAAACGATTTGCAAGTTCATTTCATTCGCATTGATCCACTACTAGAATACTCGCTAGAGATTCACGAAGAGCTATTGTTAACTGGACTGAAAAAAGCTCCTACATACGTTCAGCCAGAACGAACTATGATTGTTGACCTAACGCCTTCCGAAGATGAGATTTTGATGGCAATGAGCCCTTCACAACGCAACGGTGTCAAGCGTGGACTCAAAGACGGCGTTACAGTTCGCTACTCTACTGACTCGAAGGATTTCGATATTTTCTGGAAGATGTATCAAAACACCGTTAGCCTGAAACATTTTGTTTCCTACTCAAAGCGTTACTATTTTTCACAACTCGAAGTTATGAAACAATATGGCAATTATGAAATCTGTATTGCTTCTGTGAATGATATACCTCAAACAGCGTCACTTGTCGCTTACGATAACGTCACTGCATATTATCTTCACACTGGCCGCGCATACTCTACAGATCCATTAACAAAGCATGCGTCAAAGGTACAAGTTTGGGAGTTAATTCAGCGAGCAAAAAACAAAGGGTTAAAATTCTTCAATCTTTACGGCATTGCAAAACACGATAATGATCCTAACGATCCATGGGCAGGGCTGACAGAGTTTAAACGCGGTTTTGGTGGTCGAGCAGTCGATTATGTCGGTGCTTACGATTTCCCACTTACTCCGACATACCGGTTGATTTGGTTGATGGAACGAACACGTAAAGCGTGGGGATATCCATACTATCTCATTAAAAAAATTCTTCGTTCTTAACTTCCTATCTACAAGATTTTGCGTCTACCAAGTACAAGGCAGGATTTACAGGTCGTAATGACGATTTACCCAAGAATCCAGATGAATTTACTTGGAAATGCAAGTGAGTGCCTGTAGATGTTCCTGTTGTACCCATTTTAGCGATTGCCTGACCTTGTACGACAACATCACCAACACCTACTTGTAGTGATTTTGGAAACAAGTGACCATAAATGGTTGAAAACCCATTTCCGTGATCAATTTCTACGACCCATGCATAACCACCACAAGGAGTTCCCCACCAACCTGGCGTACAATGAATACCCGCATAAGTAACACGCCCCGACGCAGCGGCCATAATTACAGGATTTGACGAATTGGTTCCTAACGGCAGAATATCAATACCATCATGGTAACCTGAATAACAACGAGAAATACTGTTGCTATTTACTGGCCACTTTAAGAATCTTGGACCTTTTGGTGTTGTAAATGTTCCACCTTTGGTTCCAAGTAACAAGTAACTCTTTGTACCGCGTTTTTTTACTACAACTACTGGTGCTTGAGGTGCGACACCTGGCAAGAATAACTGCTGACCAACTTTAAGTTTCTCTTGATCACCTGCGAGGAAGTTTACTTCGATAAGGGTTAACTTATCCAACTTAAATCGTGCCGAAATTGATCCAATGGTATCACCAGAAACGACAGTGTACTGACTTCCAGAAACTGGTGGAATTTTAATTTTTACCCCTGGTTTTGGTTGGTACGTACTTGAAAAGTTGTTTGCCCATCTAATACTATCTGCGGTAATTTCGAAATCAGCTGCAATATTATCCAACGGTTTTGCACCAATAGTATCGTCATAAGTAACAACATAATCAATTGTATCGATTCGCTTTCTTTCTTTAGGCATTGAGGTCGTCAATGATCCAGATTCAACGACCGTATCAGCGGAGGCAGCATAGACAACTGATTGAGTATCGACTGCATATTGATTTAAAATTCGTGTCTGTATTCCTTGGCTGACAACGAATGTAAACGCTACGGCTAGAAGGACAAACACCGCGATTGACTGAAAAAATAGAGCGAAGACATTTCCTCTACCCCAGTAAAATAACTGTAATGTATCAACACGAAGGTTAATAAATACTCGCTCAAACGAGATAATCTGTCCAAGAAACAGAGAAATAGTTCCTAAAATCTTTGAAAAAAACCAACCAAAAAACTGCGCAAAGAAAAGACCGACTCCAACATTAGTGGAGCTTTGAGAACGAGAAAAATATCGGCTCTTCTTTTTAGCCTGCAATAGGGCGTTTACATCTGTACCAATTAATCGTTCTTCTCCCAAAGTAGTAGTTTCAAAATTATGCCCTGTACGAATCTATCGAAATAGGCGATATGTATTATACCATTTTTACTATACCCCAAACCTTGGGACTAATCCAATTCGTGTTCGTCACCTGGTTCTGGGAGAATTGCGTTTAACTGCAATTCATCGCGTATAAGCTTTCCAAAAATTGTTCGATTTGTTTGATCTCCGTGGGTTACAAAAACTTCTCTTGGAGAATGTCCGAAGCTTCTTAACCAATACAACAAGTCGTGTTGATCTGCGTGAGCTGAAAAACCGTTTAGCGTATGCATCTGAGCTCGAACTTCAACATCGACACCATGAATTCGAACCATATCTGCTCCATCAACAAGTTTTCGACCTAACGTTCCTGGAACTTGGAATCCAACAAAGACGATGTGTGCATCACGATGTGGCAATGTATTCATTAAATGGTGAAGGACTCGACCACCGGTACACATACCGCTACCAGCCATGATTACCGCACCTCGTTCTCCAGCTATTCTTCTTGAATCATATGGACTATCTATGTATTCAAGACCTCGAAATGCAAATGGATCATCACCAGCTTTAATGAGTGATAATGCATCTTCGTCGTAATACGTTTTAAATTCTCTGAAGATTTCAGTCGCTTTGATTGCAAGTGGACTATCTACATAATATTTCAAACCTTTAAGCAAATTTCGTTCAACGAAAAGATTGATTTCATAGAGCAATTCTTGTGCTCTTTCAACAGCGAATGTTGGAATAATAACTCGGGACTTTTCTTTTGATGCTTGCTGCAAAATTGCTAAGAGCTCGATCAACGTTGAGTTTTTGTCTTTGTGATTTCTTCCACCATACGTGCTTTCCTCAACAACATAATCAGCTTCGCGAATAAAATCTGGATCTCTAATAATTCTTGCTCCAGTCTGGCCAAGGTCACCTGACATTACCAACTTTCGTTCTCTTCCTTGTGAGTTTGTAAACCAAATTTCAAATGAAACAGCACCCAAAATGTGTCCTGCCTCTCGCATTCGGAATGTGACATCTGGCGTCAATTTGACCTGTTGCCCCATCGGATAAGTCTCGAAAAGTGCCATAACTGCTGGGATATCTTCACGCGTATAGAGTGCATCTGGGTTTGTATATTGACCAGATTCTCGACTTTGTCCACCGCGATAATACCCGTCTTCTTCCTGAATCTTTGCAGCATCCATCATGATGATTTCAGCAAGACGCTTTGTAGCATCAGTACTGATTATCTTTCCATGAAAACCTTGCTTAACCAACTTCGGAATTAATCCAACGTGATCCAAATGCGCGTGAGTTAACAACATATAATCGACACTTGCTGGATCGTATGGGAATGGTTCATGATTCAATTTTTCGACATTGTCTTCACCTTGAAACATGCCACAGTCGACAACTACACGCGTATTTTTAAATTCTAAAAGGTATGACGAGCCAGTTACTATTCCTCCAACTGCTCCTATGAATTTGATTTTCATGACGTTATTTCTTGTCCAAGTTCAAATTATTTTTTATAACAAGATCCATGAATCTTGAGTTCCGTCTAAATTCTTAACTGCTAAATCAATTCTACTTTGCGCCTCTGCGTAAAGTGTTGCAACCGTTTCACCAACTGCTACTCTATCACCGACTTGTCGATGCAAATAAATACCTGCACCTTTTGCATAAGGAGCTCCAAGTGCACGAGTTACCTGTACAATTGCGTGATTATCAAATGTTTTAATAATTCCAGCTTTCGTTGATTT
>CAZCKT010000007.1:0-20814 GCA_964499355.1 uncultured Candidatus Saccharibacteria bacterium
AACGAACTTTTCGGCAACTTCTGCTTCGATCCCACTTTATTAACAAAAGAGGCGACTATCCAATTTTTTGGATACTCGCCTCTTTGCCGAGGAGAGGAGTCGAACCTCCACACCCTTACGGGCATCAGCTCCTAAGGCTGACGTGTCTGCCATTTCACCACCCCGGCGTTGGTTATCTGTATTTTACCATTAAAATGTCACTTCAGCATTGTCCTTGGTGAGTACTGCACGTTGAATTTTTCCACCAACAAAGTGAGCAACTAACGTCGTTAGCCCATCAAGAGCATGCTCTAGCGTTTCATATTCATCTTTACAGGTCACTTCAACGACCAAAATTGCATTCTTTGTGTCTTTTGTCAGCATAGTTCTTTCTCCTTCACGCCAATTCCAACATCGACAAATAACACCAGTATCATCACGATAAAGAATCTCACCAGCGAATGGTTTTTCCGGGTTGTTGTCACCTAATAGTTGCACTTCTGGTTCTGTTCCCTCTGCAATCGTAAGTCGTAGCGCTCCATCCATTTTATCAAGATCTTCACCTCCAATCGGCAATTTGTACTTTAAAGAAATGAAATTATAGAGATCAACGAGTGTGTTTATATGTGTTAGCGTGCGGCCTTTCAAAGCCATACGTATCAAGTTTTCAATAGAACTCCTGTAATCTGATGGTTTTGCTCCAAAACTTCGATAAATTTCTCTCCATCGAGAAACAAAAGGAACTTGAGAAATTGTGTCTAAATTGAATTCTTTAAGGATTGATTCGGTTTGTTCTGAAATTTTTTTGAGAAGTTGAACACTCTCTTCGCCTGAATTATTCAAACCAGTTATACACAAACAACCGATACGAACTTCTGGATATTTTGAAAAAATCTGTTCAGAAATTTGGAATTTCATCAGGTTACTCACCTAACTATGCCTTTTTCTCTGACTTCTTTGGTGCGGCTGCTTTCTTAACAACGACCTTCTTTGCAACTTTCTTTGATGCAACTGGTGATGCTTCAGCTTCGTGCTTTGGAATGATGTTTACAACTGTTCTGACACCATTTGGTCTGCGAAGATACGTAAACTGAACGATTCCAGCGACTCGTGACATAACTGAACTATCGCGACTAATCATTGCATTAAGTCCTGCTTTGTAAACAATACCTGTTTGCTTGATTAAAATCTGTCCACCTTGAACATATTGCCCTTGGTTAACTTTAAGACCACGTCGTTTTCCTGCGACGTTTGCTTTCTGATGTGCATTTGATGAACCGGCTTTTACGTGCGCCATGCTTTTTCGCTATAGTTTAACTATCTCTTTTCGAGAATTACAATTTCTCTACCGACGACATTATCTCTCTGAACCCAAAGGAGTGGACCAAGATCTGTGAGAAGTTCTGGAACCTTCCATGCTTCAGATGACATCGATAGTGGTGGATTATACCACCTGCCCCCATTCTCCGCAAGAAATGCGAATATTGGTTTTACAAAAACAAGTCGTTGACCTCTATGAAGTGCTCTACTAGCGACTTGCAAGAGAATTCCATACAGCCTACTAATGTCGCGCCACTCCCTTTTTGCGAGGAATTCGTTTGTAAACGGTTTGAATCGAGCCTTTCCAAGGAATGGTTCAGTTGCTATTGAGGTAACGGTTTTTTCGAGCTTTGCGCGTTCAATCGGTTCTAAATACAAAGAGTGCTTTGCTTGTGACACTAACCCTTTTTTAACCAACCACAACATATTTTCTTTAGCTTTCTGTAAACTTGCCTGTGCTTTGTCTGTTCCATGTACTGGAACTCCTAATACGGCAGCCTGCATTACAATCGTACCTTGACCAACAAATGGATCCCAAACTTTACCGGTATTTGTTGTTCCCGTGAAATTTACCATCATTCGTGCGAGCTTTGCTGGCAACATACCAATTTTCATATCTCGCGCTGGACGTTCTGCGTCGATTATTGACCAGAATTTTGCGTCCTGAACCTGCTCGGTTTTAATGATATAAACGGTCTTGCCACTTAAAATTGCTGAAAATTCATGGCCACCTCGTTGTAATACGTGTGCGCTAACTGCAGGCGCATGCTGAATTTCTTCAAATTTTCCGTCGTACTTAACTCCTGGCAATTGTGATTTCAACTCGTGGTGCATTGCACGCTTTTCCATTTTGACCCCATACAACGACAATATATACTCTTTACGTTGAAGATCCTTAAGTTGGGTTTTAAGAGTCGAGATTATCGTAGATTCAAAATTTTCATCTTTCTGAAACTCAGCTACAACTTCACCATATCGTGGTGTGCCACCAAGTTTAAAGAAGTTTTTATTTGCAGACGCCATATCGATATCAAAGAAAGCAACACCTAACAGATGTTGTGATTCTTTTGTATCAAAAATGATTCGTAACTCTGCTAATGAAACTTCAGGATGTGAACCAAGAAAAAATGCAATCATAACTCATTATACAGATTAACAACGAATACAGGAATATGAACTTGAGAATTATTTGGTAACAATCTCGTCAACACGGACGCGAGTTAATTCTTCGCGGTAACCCCATTGTTTTCGATATCGTGACTTTGCTTTGAACTTTCCAGCTTCAAACTTTTCACCTCGGAATTGTCGAAGAATTGTGCAAACTACTTTTGCTCCTTCTACTACAGGTTGTCCGATTTGAGTGTTGTCACCGACTTGCGTCAAAAGAACATCGGTAAATTCTATTTTTGAATCTACATCACCTTCAATTCGAGGCATATCTAGATATTCACCTAGTTTCAAAGAATATTGGTGCAGTCCTTTTCTAATAATTGCGAAGTCAGTCATGGTGGGATTGTACTAAATGGGGGGTGTTATGTCAATAATTCCCAGCATTAACCCTCTCGAGTTTCAACAGAACACCTTTACTCCCAACTCTTATAGCAATATCATTGGCTAGCGCCCGAATATACGTGCCTTTAGGGACCCGAACGTCAATTTCAAGAACAACGAATTCATCAAGTTCCGACTTTTGTAAGTTTGCAATAGAGATAGCAATATTATTTTGCCACTTTTCCAACATAAAACTATATTTTCGGCCATAATACCCCACGCTATCGCTAATTGCATAGAATTGCTCGAATGCTGATTGTAAATTTTCAATTGAGCTGTGTAGTGTTTTAGCGAGTTTTTCTTTTGAAAACAATGAAAATTCAGTTGTTATCCATTCAAGGATTTTTGTTTCAACATATCTTTTCTCAACTTCTTTTCCTTCTCTTACGAGTGAATACGTCGTTTTTCCTTTCTGTTTAGTCGCGTTCAACGCTGGTAATTCTTGTGTATATCCACTTGAAAGTTCGTCATATATCGATTGCAATTGTGACTTGGAAGCCTCAACTTTATCATCAAGAAATGTCAGTGGTAACTCCAAATCACCTGCATCATTGGTCGCGCCAATCAGGATCGTTGATTTATACCGTTTTTCACTTTCAAGATACTTTGATAAAAGCTTGGTACCCGAACCAATCCCCAACATCATCGCGCCTTCAGCCAATGGATCAAGCGTCCCGCCATGTCCAACTTTTAAACCTGAAGATCGTTTATATAAATCAGTAAGTGCCGTACTTGGAATACCATACGGTTTATGAATTGTGATTAATCCACTAACAATTGATTTTTCTTGAACCCACTGTCCAAGAGTCAAATTTTCTACCATCCACGAAGAATATTATTGAGGATATTTGCCATCGACTTCAACGAAGGGACAA
The DNA here is from genome assembly GCA_964499355.1 of uncultured Candidatus Saccharibacteria bacterium. Classification (GTDB taxonomy): domain Bacteria; phylum Patescibacteriota; class Dojkabacteria. Next base: position 3,726 of record CAZCKT010000007.1, read on the forward strand.
TTGCACGATAATTCAAGTTGACATAACCAATAGTGCCAACATACCCTATTTGCTGACCATCAAAGAGCTTAAACGGTGTAAATACCGCTATAAAGTTCTCAAGATCTTTCCAACCAAGCTCGGCACCTGAAAAAATTCCAATTCCACCAGTTTGAAATTCATATCGTTGCTTAAAGAAAGATGTCAAAAGTTCAGGATCTTCGATAACATCCCAAAATTTCATTAATCCAGAGAGATAGTCACCTTGGATTTTCTTTGGGAAATTTTCGTATTCCTTAAGTAATCGTGAAATTCGGTAAAACTGAATAACATCGTTATACAAGATAAATGATGGTTCTCCGGTCCACTTGTGAAGAGTTTTCATTGCATCACGCAAAAGTGATTGAACTTCAAAACGTGAATTAAAAAGTGATTGACCTTCTTTTACGACATCAACGAAATCTATAACATCCTCTTGCATCAAGTTGTTTACATAGAAATATAGACCTTTTATTGTTGGAATTCTTCCAGATGCAAAATGACTCTTTGTGAGATAACCGCTGTTAGAAAGCTCTAAAAATTCGTTACGAAGTGTTGCTGAACTGACTTCAAAATCTCCGGTACGGAGTAATTCAAAGGAACTTATATCATGTCCACTAGCTATAAAAGACTCGACGAGTGCCTTTAAAATGAGCTTTTGTCGTTCAGTCATGATCGATTGTAATATGATTACTTACTTTTAGCAATCGCAGGCTTGATTGCTGAAATCATCAAATAGCCAACCCCAAAACCGAAGAGTAATCCAGTAAAAAATCTTCGAGTATTTGTACTTTCATAGAAGCCCTGTTCTGGAGCGATAATATACGCAATCGTTTGTATCGTTCCATCCAGCATTAACGGGATCAAGAATAAGATTGGAATTATTTTCGGTATTCTGAATTGTAACAATAATTCGGAAATTAATAATCCAATAAGCAAGCCAAGATACATGCCCGTACACCGAGCACAGACGCCGAGTTTGCAACCTAATCCCTCTCCACAGGTGAATCGATTTCGAAAATCGAAAGTAAATATTTCATCGAACGGGACATGTTTCCAAACTTCAGCTTTAGGATACAAAAAATGATCGCCGAATAAGTAGAAACTGCGATCTGCACGTTGATGACATATAACGCCAAGAACGATATACAAATACTTAGCGATTTTCTCTAACCCAACTTGCACAAGAATTGGAGGCAATAAAATTACCACATTAATTGCTGCAACTATTCCTCGTAACACACCCAACGGTGGATTACTCTCGACATCTATAGAGTGTTGTTCCATCTTGCTGCCAATCTACCTTACACAATGAGTTATATATATCTTGATTCAACGTTTTCGATTTTTCTGATGACCAGGTGTACTCTTGAGATCCGAACACTACGAGCTCTACCTGATATTTATCTAGTAGTTTTTTTACTTCATCTTTATCTGTCGATGTGTACATTTTTTCGATATCTGTAACTCGATCAGCTACTTTCATTGGCAAAAGATCATGTGAATCAACCCGAATGCCCTTACCATCATATCCGTTATACCACTGTACGTTGTGAAGTGGCCAACCCGAAACGGTACTATTTCCAGTATATGCAGAAATTCGTCCGAAGTATGAATATGAGTCGTAAGTAACAACTTCAAGAATCCGAGTAAATGGCTTTGTTAACAAATATGAAATCAATTCATAATCTGCTCCGTGAACATCTTTCATATAGGCATACCCATTGTTCCAACGAGCATCGTTGATTCGTTGTAAATTAATTTTTGTAAAGCTAGGGGCAATATACTGTTTGATAGCAATAACGGGATAAGAAACCATTACTGCTACTACAAGAGAAAAGATGACATAGCCAACAAAAAAGCTCATTGGTTTATACAGTCTTTCAAGCACCTGCTTTAATGTTTGCACTAATAAAACCATCGAACCTAACGCCAAAAAAGACCAAGCATGGAAGTATATTTTAAATACGGTATTGGTTCTCGCATAAGGAGGATTCAACACGGTAAATACATCTTTTGCATAAAAGAGCTCTACGGTAAGAATCAATATAATCCCAAGACCAAAAAGCACGAGTGGCACTGAAAGTTTTGGATCAAAAAGCAGTCGTTTCTTTTGCGCATCAGGAACCTTTCTATAGATTATGTACATCAACACCCCTGCAGTTACTGTTAGTATTATGAATTGCCCAAAAAGCATGAATATCTCCCATGGATTGCTAAACATTGTGTTTACTCCGATACCACCTACTGGAGGCAAATAATACGACCTTGATGATAAGAATTGAGGTATGGCGGTAACCATTATTGGCATGCCAACAAAAAGGACAATATATCGCCCCCATTCCATTAGCTGTTTTTTTGATTCGTTTTTTACCCTATATCGATACCATAAAGTCCCCATAACAAAAATAACTCCGAGCAAGGCTAGCGATAAAATATCCCAACTATTCGTTAAGTATAAATGCCCTAAAAGTATTCCCAAGAATAAACTTTTTGGCAACACATATTCTTCTCGACGTGATTCTGTGTCCTCCGTCTTATTTGGCACAAACATATCAATCAATAAAAACACTCCGAGCAAAAAGAATGGATACGAAAGATAATGACCGTGCAAATCTCCAAGGATAATTGAGTAAGAGGGAAATTCATTAATTGTATAAGGAATGACTCTTGTAGCCGATGCGAACCATTGTCCTGCGGTGTTGTTCGTAATGTACTGTACTAAGATAAACAGATTACCTCCAAAAGTCATCAATAACGATATAAAGAACGCTGGTAAATGGGTCAATCTCAATGCTCGTACGACAAGATACCCAGCTTGAACAATCCAAACACCAATTAACGAAATTGCTAAATTATAACCAACTGCTGTAGGAATATTGAACAAGTATTGCAGCATCCCAAGAATGAAATGACCAAAATAGTAGTAATTCATGTAAAAACCGGAAAGCCATGGATTCTCAATAGGAATATGATTCTGCTTCATAATTGTGTTGATTAGTGCGACATCCATTAACTTCTCGGTTCCAAGAACATCCGACTTAAACGTTCTAATATAAACAAGGAACAAATAAATAACGTATGACAACAATTCAACTCCTATAAATGCGATGATTTCTTTTTTACTTGGAAGAGAGACACGTCCAGGAAAAAATAACACAAAAGCAATTGAAATTGCCATGAGAATCACAAAGGCAGTCGGGATAGTTGTTGTCCAACCATTGCCGGAAACCAACGACAAATACCACACGAGTAATGAGAAAATCGTTAATCCAAAGAATTTATAGAATATTAATGGATAACGCTTTGGAAAAAGTGCTGAACCCAATAAATATCCGAGAATAACGAAGGCTTCAGCTCCTAGAAAGTATATATGTATCATGCTACTATGTTGAAATAGAATGAGTAATTATATACTAGATTCACAAACCGTTTTATTCCGATTGGCGATGGCTTTGTTCATCGGTATTTTGATCGGTGTTGATAGAGATGACAGCTGGCACCAAAATTCTCCAATTACACGTTCTAGATTTTCATTTATCAAACCTGGTAAACACGCTGTAGGATTAGGTGGCGTTAGAACGTATGCTGTACTTTCGCTTCTTGGTGCAGTTCTTGGAACCTTGTATGTTGTTGACCAGCGAACACTTCCCCTGTTAATTGTTGGATTTTTAGGAGTGGTCGCTTATATCTGTATTGCTTATTTCCTCAACTTTTTTGATCGTCATACGCTCGGATTAACTACAGAGCTTGGGTTACTTCTTCTTTTTTCTCTTACCTATGCACTTGGTGCTAATCTACTCGACTATAGAATCATTCTTGGTGTCGCCGTAACGACATCGTTAATCTCAAACTTGAAAGTTGAATTCAGAAACATTATTGGCTCATTTACTAAGAAAGAAATTTTAGAATCCATTGAATTTATTGCGATTTCAGCAGTCATTTTGCCATGGTTACCAAATGTAAACATAACATTACAGCAACTATTTAATTATCTGAATGTACAAGTTGGTACACTCGGGTCATTAGTTGTGATTAATCCATTCCAGTTTTGGATGGTTGTTGTCTTCATTAGCGGATTGAACTTTGCTGGATACTTCCTTGCCAAAACATTGCAATCATCTTCTAGCATTTTAGTGACTGCATTTTTAGGAGGATTAGTTTCAAGTACTTCTGTAACACAATTTCTATCTACTCGTAGTAATTCTGCAAAATCATCGGGGAGCAGTAAACTTCTAACAGCAGCAGTTCTACTTGCAAATATGACAAGCTTTATTCGAATTCCATTGATTGCGCTAGCATTAAACTTCCGACTTTTTACACAAATTGCACCAATCCTTTTAGCTATGGTTCTGCTTACCGTCGCTATTGCTCTCTACTTACAGCGAAACGCTAAAACAAAAGAAAATCCATTAACAATTTTTGTTTCTCCATTAGCACTTCGCCCTGCATTTATGTTTGGATTGCTGTTTCTTTTCATTTCAATCATTACAAATGCTGGAATTATTTTGTTTGGTAAAAGTGGATTTGCTATCACTGCATTACTTGCGTCAATATCAGGGTTAGATGCTGTTACTATTATTACTGCGAAAGCTATCCCAGAAACAATTTCATTATTCCTTGGAACAGGTGTTTTAATGGGTGCAGTGTTGACCAATTTGTTGTTCAAAATGGGTATTGTCAGTGTTTATGGAGAGAAGAAATTTAAAGCATTAACATTCTTGTGGCTTGGTGTCATTGCACTGTTCGGTTTGGTCCTTCTTGGTATACAATACGCCTTATGATCGATGCGCATTGCCATCTCAATACAAGTTACTCCTTAGAAACAGTTGCTCCAATCCTTAATTCATTCACAGCTGCTGGCGGTACTCAAATTGTTGATGTAACGACAACATTGGATGACATTTCATTATCCCAAACATTGATCGCAAGTTTTCCTAACATGCTTTATTCGACTATTGGAATCCATCCAGAAAGTAGCAATGGAAACGCTGAAGACCACATGCGACTTATGGCTGACATTCAAACACTAGAAACGCGAATCCCCTCACTTCAAAATATCGTTGGTATTGGAGAAACTGGACTTGATTACAGCCATAAATTGGAATATCCCGACAACTTTTCTATCGTAATTGAACAGCAGCGTGAACTATTCGTAACGCAGCTTGAAGTGGCAAATAAACATGGATTTCCCCTTGTAATTCATGCTAGAGGTGAACATGTCCTCGACTATCAAGCATACAAAGATATTCTTACAATTATTAAGTCAGAAAATTTTCCGAATACTGTATATTTTCATAGTTTTGGTGGAGATTATGATTTAGCAAAGAAAATCGTTGATGACGGAAATGTACTCGGCGTCAATGGGATTGTTACTTATTCAAACGCAAAGGAAATTTCAAATGTCGTTACGCAAATTCCATTGGAATTCCTACTGTTAGAAACCGACGCCCCCTACTTAATACCAAGTAATATGGATAGAAAACTCCTTGCGTCAGCGAAAACAAATGAGCCACAGTCAATTTTCTTTACTGCAAAAAGAATTGCTGCGCTTAAGAATATTCCAGTAGAACAAGTACTTTCAGAAACTTCCCAAACAACGAAGCGAATATTTGCAAAAATGTTGTAAGAATCTGCCGCTATGCTTTTGCATGGAAACATTTATACAAGGTGTGAGTGTTAACAACTCACCATTTATTTCAAGTATTTTAGCTCCGCGACTAAAACAACGGAAACTGCCTATCTGCTTTGTTAATACAATCAACGATATACCTTCTATCTCCGCTGAATATTCAATACTCGAAGGTTCAACAATACTTTCTCAACCGATAGCAATCAAGCAAAAAATTCAAGCATATCTCAATACACAAGCAGTAAGTATTGCACTAACCATGGATCGGAATCATAAGTCGAGAATTGAACTTTTAGAACTTGGTTTTCATTACTGTGTTGAAATTCCAATTGCAACGGAAATTATTATTAAAACGATTGAAAATAATACAAGGAAAGTTCAAAAGACCACAACTCATTTTCTAAACGATTCAGTCGCAACATACAACGCTGGTCGAACATTTTCCTATATACATGATACGTCAGGACGACAATTTCTGACTAATAGAACAAAAAGCGTTTATGTTACGACACCAGAATCTAGAATACTTAACTATCTCGCTGACCGATCAGGATTTGCGAGCAATAACGAACTCGCGTATGCAGGATGGAAGCACTTTTCAATAAAACAAAATACCATTACGGTTGCAATTAAGAATATTCGATCTAAGTTAGAAAAAATATCACTACCATATAAAATTCGGTCACTTTACGGCTATGGATATACCCTTGAAAAACGAATCTCCGATTAATCCGAAACTACTGTTCCGTCTTTTCTTATCTTTGGTGTCACAATAAATGTCATTGATCTGCCAAACATTAATTCCATTTGGGCTTGTAAATAAGGGAAGAATCCTAACGTTAATGAAAAGACCAATAACATAACTTGTTCTGCGTAATGCCAAATGAAAAACAATAAACCCTTTTCTTTCGGTGGCGCGCCATATAAAGCTTCTAACACTGAACGAGATGGCAATAATCCAATTAATGACAAAGTTAATAAGTAACTAATAATTTTTGGTAATACATGAGCCGAGCTTGATAAACCGAAGTCAGGATTCAATAACGTTATCAACGGAATAGAAAATGTAAGTAAGAAAGTGATAGTCGAATACAAGTTGTAGACACGAAATAGTTCAGCAACACTCAGAATCTTCTTTTTTATACTAATTCTGTTGTTATTCGAGATCCCCTGTAATGTCATCGGATACACAATCGCACCCCACCCCCATCGTCGAAGTACCTTGTACTGTACAACGTGAGTTTTTACATAGGTTTCAGCCTGTACAGCATCGTTGTAACATGGTGCATAGAACTCTTCTCCTCTAAAGTTTCCATCCAGTGCCAAGTATGCCCGCCAATAAAATCCAGTATCATCGACACCAATTTTTGGATCGAAGTAATCGATATCATGTAGCAATTGCAAATTAAATCCATAACACGAAAATGATTGCTTTGCTTTCTTTGCAACTACCCATTCACTCATTAACGCCAACGTTAAGACACCTGAAAATACTCGCATCAATACGGGAACTTCCCAATAGTTGTTTGAATACAACATAATCGCAGGGGAGAAGAATGCGTTATATCGATCACCCGTAGTTAAGTAGGTATGAACATAGTTAGAAAGGAACTTTGGATGAATCTGCATATCACTATCATATTTAATGACTTGATAGTGCCGTAGATCCTCTCCTCTTTCCTGTAATTCTCTAACATATTCCTTGGACGCCCAACTAAGATTTGGACCAGCAATACCGACAGCTTCTCCGACAATTCCAACAGGGTGAATATAATATTTCATCTCAGCGAAGTATTCAGAATAAGTTTCTAGAAGCTGCTTCGCATTATTTTCTGCTTCTTCGCCGGCACTTTGCTCTACACCAAATACAATATGAATTTTTTTATGATCAAAGTTAGAATTTTTTATTGATTCTACCGTTTGTTTGAGAACTTCATATGGTTCTTTATAAAAGGGAATCAATATAACCAATTTGAATTGGTCATAACTTGAGGGTAACTGCTCTGGATTTGGAAGAGCTGAATAATCTAACTCATCAATCATTTTTTCCCAATCAAGTGCTAACGCTCTTTTATATCTTCTAAACGCAACAACATTTCCAATATTAGTAACAACGGTTTTGTAAAACCAATAGACAGATAAAAACGCAACGTAATACAAAACGATCTGAGGTTTTCCAATTAAGGTTGCCCAGACTGGTGCCAATAAGAGTAACAGTGTTACAAGACCAGGGACAACACGAAATACTTTAAAGAATGGAGAGTTAAAATCATAGCCTTGTTTCATACGGTTTTTGCAAAGTTTTTTGTATTATACCTCATTGACAAGAGCCCGAGAATACCGTAACCTAGCACAAGTATGACACAGCCCCTCTACTACAAAGATCTGCTCTCAGGTCAACAGCCATTTAGTGAAAAAGATCTCGGTCGAAAAGGCTTGAGTCTTGCTCATTTAGTCGCACAGCATACTCCTGTTCCTCCTTTTTTCATCATACAACCAGACCTTTACAAAGCACTTGTCGCAGACATTTTCAAAGACAGCTCAGTTACCTCATTAGAAGAATTCAGAAAGCATATTCAAACCATGTCACTTCCTGCAGATGTTCTTGCCCAAATCGAAGCTGAATATGGAAAACTATCAGGTTTTGGTAGAGCTTGGGTTGCCGCACGTTCTTCTATCGTAGCACCAGATCATCCAGCAATTTCTTTTAGCGGTTTACTTTCTTCAAAATTAAATATCCGTGGAGTTTCCGAAATCGAAACTGCTATTAAAGAAATCTTCCTCTCCTTGTTCACTGATCGTTCGTACGACTACATGAAGCGAAACAAAATTTCCTACGGAGATATTGGAACAGCAATCATAATTCAAAAGATGGTTCAAGCTGAAGTTTCAGGAATTATGTATACGTATGACCCTATCACCAACAACCAGGATAATGTATCAATCGAAGCTGTATTTGGACTTGGTGATGTCTTAACAGACGGCAATGTCAATCCGGACATCTACACAGTTTCAAAAAATAACCTCGAAATAATTGAAAAGAAAATCGTTCCACAAGAATGGATGAAAGTGCGTCGAATGGGTGATACCGAAGAATTGGAACATTTACAAAAAATCACTATTTCTCAAATGTGGCAGTATGCCCAGAAACTTGACGACTCTTTGGTTCGAGAGTTAGCCAAACTTGCCGAAACAATCGAGAAAGCACTTGGAGAACCACAAGTAATTGAATGGGCAATGGAGAGAGGATCTTTATACGTATTACAAGCAAAACCAATTGGACAAAGAACAGATTCGACAGTTAAAAAATTACAAGATTCTGCTAGAAAAATTTCTTCTGTTAAAGATATTGATACATTTTCAACAATGGCAGACAATACCAGCATTTCTTTCACACACCACATTCCTGCTGTAGAAAAAGAAGTAGCTCTTCCGCCCGAAACACTCTTATTTACTGGAACTCCAGCGAGTGCCGGCATTAGTTATGGCGAAACATTATTGATTTCTGACGCAGAATCCTTAACCTTTGAATCTCTTGAGGCACTCAAATCAACCATCACTAAAAGACACATTATAGTAACGAATGAATTCGCAGCTGTTCTAGAACCATTATTCTTCCTTGCCGGTGGAGTCATTACCAACTTCGGTGGAGCAAACAGTGACGTCGGCATTGTGACACGTGAGGCACATATTCCTGCAATTGTTGGCACTCGCATTGCAACTAGCTACTTACAATCAGGATTGTTAGTGAAAATGGATGGTGCATCTGGAGCTATCTATCGTGTTGATTTCCTCCCGGAAGAATTACCAGAAAAAGCTTCTGCATCAGTGTCATTACATCGCAAGAAAAAGAAACTTAAAAAGAAGAAACCTACAGTTCCACCAACCACTCCACCATCTGAGCCAACAGAATCTAAAATAGAATTACCAGTCAAAAAAATTGTAAAAAAACATGATTCACCCATCAAAGTATTCTTAAAGCACTCTGTTGCATCACCAAACATTGTTCTATCAACCGAAGATAATGACTTTCCAGATGATGCAGGATCATTATTAATCACCGTTGATCAAGTCACTAAACCGGTCATAACAAAAATCAAAAAGATAAAACGAACAACAAATTCAGATTTATTTATTGCTCTTTCAGATTCACCATCACTTGATGCACTTCTTGACGCTAAACGATCTCTTGCAGCTCAAGGCATTCGCCGATCAAAACGCGTACGATTCATAGTTTCTCTCGGATCAATGTATGGCATTCTGAACAGTAAAAGTCTTGTTGATTTAGGAATTGATGGAATTGTTCTTGACGTAGCAACGTTATCAACCGTTTACAGACCTGGTACGAAAGAAATTGATGCAGAACTTTGGAAACTTCTGTCAGATACACTTGAAGGTTTAAAGAAGCAGAAGTTGAACTTTATCGGTGTCTCGCTTCCAAAAGAATTCTTCACAATACCGTTACGAAAAGAACTCAATCCATTGCTCAAGAAAGGTGTTACTGCAGTCGTATTTACAGAGGAATTACCTCATGCAACCGAAACAGATGTCGTGTCTATTGAACAGGGTATCATGGGGATTCAATTAGGATAAATCCTAAAGTATCTCGCCAATAACTCCAAATCCGACCAAATGATTAAAATCCTCAATAAGTTTCTGTTCTTGCGCTGTTGGGGCGACGCGAATTGGTTTTGTTGAATCTTTTGTCGTCGTAATTCTCGCTTTGTAAACTTGTAAATCTCCCGCAATCTTCCCTAGTTCAACAATTCGTCTTTCTTTATTGTTAACTGCTCTAATCGATCTTGATTGCTCAATTCCAAATTTATCGTAATGAATTTCCATTCTTATATGAGAAAATTCACTTGATGCTGATTCATTTTTAAGCTCGATAACTGCTCTATTTTCAGAATTTGAAACAACTGTTCGGACATCGACAACCCAGCCGGTTTCGGTTTTAATTTTGGAGAATCCCAAGCCGTCTGAACCGTCCAACTTATCATCACTCCAAATGGCATGATTAAACATGACCTTAAGTTGTTCAAAATACTTAGCCATAAATCCTAATTCTAATGCAACGTTGGCAAGCAATTCAGTTGTCTGTACTTTGTCAAACGTTTTTTTCACATTTCTCTGACTAGTTGCATCTGCAGCGACTAGTTCTATTGCTTGTCTGAGCAACTTACTTTTTCGAACAGGAATAGAAGTATCAAAATCACTTGCTACAAATAGTTTTTTGATAACATATGACACAATATTACCTTCTTCTGTTGCGTCATGTAGCATTTCTCGCAAGAAATCAATTGATTCACGGGTCAAATCTGTCCTACCGGATGATGGTTGTAAGAGTACTGCTTCCACATCTCTTTTCTCTTCTTCTGATGTATAGATATCAGTAGTAAATTCAAACGATTTACCAAAGATATTCTGTTTTATTTGTACGGTTCTCTGGTGAATTTCATCGTTTGCTCCAACAACAGTCGTTTCTTTTACGCGGCTAATTCCCGAATCTCTATTCGCATTATCAACAGTCATGATTACCGCTGAATATTGACCATTAATTAGACAAACTTCTACTGTTATTCGACCATTGGTCATTGCAAATTCTTTTTTCAATACGGTTAGTCCACCGAACTGTGATAAATCTTCTTGCCTTGCTTCTCCTGGTACCCATTGCGCTGGTGATTCATTAATACGATCCGTTAATTCTAAACGGGCAACAGCTCTTTACATTTCTTGAATTGCGCAAAGTTGTTCAGCAGAGCGAATATATTCAACCTGTGGTTTATTTGCTATTTCTAATTCAGGGACATCCTGAATTTTTACATCTGTTCTTTTCATGGTTGTAGTAAACTACTTTTTGAAACTTATATCCCATATTATATCATTCTACTGCCCAGAAATCACCTTGAGTACCTGATTACCGAGTGTTGAGAATGTTAATTCAGAAACTAAGTCATGCACTGAAGGAATTTCTTTCAGTTTTTCCAGTACATCTGCTTTACCAAAAACACTTTCATGGTGCCTATCTTTATGTTCGTATTGCAACTGTGGAATTTTATAAGGTGCTGTTATTATGACTTCGCTATGGTCTTTTAAAAACATCCGTACTTGCGTTGAAACACTCGTATTATTCACATAATCACTTTTTAATACTTTGACCTCCCATCTTACAACTTCCTGATGCGGTATTGCTGGAATTGCAATTAAATCAACTGATGTCTTATCTGTACTCCGTCTCCCTTGAATATTTGACGCTACCTGAAACTGACAAGAATAAAGTCCAACATCAAACAGACAAGAACGTACCTGTTCTCGACCAACTTCCGGCATCCCCCATTCCCACGTGATTTCTCGTTGAATATCACCGCTTACACCAAGCTTATTCAATAACTCGTGCGTATAGGTAGCTACATCCTTGAAATGAAATTGCCTTATAAGATTACCAGGTACAGCAACTCGAATACTATCTTCAATATAATCACCTGGATTAGAACCAGCCATTTACTATTCTACACTAGCGAGCAACACCGCTAATTTCTTCACAAAGTACGTCCCAAACTGTTTTTTCGCTATCTCCTGAATTTGGTAAGACATTTTCGCACTCTTGTAAATGAGCTACTAATTTTTTTATATGACTACTTCTCAAAGAAGCTATCGAATGCGGAACGCCATCAATAAAAACTCGATACGCTTTCATACCATTTGGTCCAGTACTTACAATAACTGTTTTTTCCGTTTTTGTTCTAATAGTCATGCTTAACGATAAGTTACTATCGCCCATGGTGCATTCGACATCCATTCTTATTATTGTGGACCTTGGTCTTATTGAAGTTAGATTGATTACAGTTTGTCTCCCTCCATCATCAAGTGCTCTACTCTTAAACAATCCGAAATATTGTTCAGATTGGAATGCGAACTTTATCTCATTAGAATTTCTCGTATCCAATGATGACTCAAGTACTACTCCTCCAACTTTTTCCAAAAACTGTTTACCTGCAGCTGCTGATCGTTCTGCTTCACCACCGCCAACATGGGCCATAAAAAACCACTGAACAAATTAACTTCCCTATTTGTGAGTATTTTCGTTCTGGGGCAGGTTAAAAAATTCAACTCCCAGCCGCTTCTACCTTTCGGGACTGCATTATTGCGTATCCTCTTTTAATTTGCAAGGGGATAGACCCCAGTTTTTGCAATTAAATCTTTTAAGTAACTTTTCACATCGGAACTATCCATTGGTACCTCAACTACTACCTTTTGATCATCTCTACAGAGGAATATACCTGTTTTTGAAAATTGTTCAGTAGTTTCAGCAATGTCAAAGCAAGTTTCGAACTTAACAAATCGAGCAGAATCCAACGTTGGTGCACTTGTTCCTTGTTTTCTTACGACTAATGCTACCATCGTAACTTCCTCATCTATTCTGCCAGAACAAACAGCGCCTTTAGCGGTGATCTCCTGATTTGAAGCACCTGAACCATATTCGTTCGAAATAGATAGGTTGATATAATCACCTTGTCGATTAAGCTTATCAGCAGGAACTGAAACAATAATCGTGTTATTAGTAGTTGTTGAAATAGTACATTTTGGAATAACATCGAGCATTCCGACTGTATCAAACCATGCGACCATCGTTTCTGCAACGGTTTCAGTAAAAGGAGAGTTTTCAGGATAGGCAACAAGATGATGCGAAATTATCCTTTTTGCTTCTTTGGTGTAATGTTGTATTGACTCGTGATCAATTAATACAAGTGTTGCCATAAAAATTCAATCAAATTTGTCCTATATTATACCACTTTCCCGTATAGTTTTCTATTTTCAGCTGAAATACCATCATTAAATCTTCATCTTTTCGTGTTACAATCTCGTTATGACCGAAACAAAGCCACTTATGGCGCAGTACGCTGCCATTAAGGCTGAATACACAGATGCAATACTCTTGTTCCAGATGGGAGATTTCTTTGAATGTTTCTACGAAGACGCCGAAAAGGTTTCAGAAATTCTTGGAATCGTGCTTACTAGCCGTTCAAAGAATGACAATGCACCACCAATGGCTGGATTTCCTCAAAAAGCTCTTGACGATTATTTGCCGAAGCTCGTAGCAGCAGGAGTAAAAGTTGCTGTGGCACGCCAAATGGAGAATCCAAAGAATGCAAAAGGAATAGTCAAACGCGCTGTCACAGAAGTAATAACCCAAGGGACAATTGCCACGCAAGAAGATTTACTATCAAAAGACAAGAACTATCTTGGCTGTATTACAACAAACGGTAAGGTATTTGGACTCGCATTTGCAGATATTTCGACTGGAGAGTTCAAAGTATACGAAGGACCCGCAGCTGGAGCATTAGAACTACTAGAACATCTGCAATTACGGGAACTTTTGAAATCTACTTCCGACCAAACGAATTACGGGCAAGCGTTATCAGTTGTGGTGCAACCAATCGACGAAAAGGAGTTTTCACTCGCTAAAAGCACCTCGATTTTGCTGTCCCATTTTCGTGTACCCAACCTAGACCCACTTGGACTCACTGACTACCCAATGGTAACAACTGCTGCTGGGTTACTCCTCACATATTTTGCAGAAACAAAAAAGACTGAGCCAATTCATGTAACCACCATCGAGTACTTCAACCCAAGGTACTCATTACATATCGACCCTACTACTCAGAGGAATTTAGAACTTTTTTACAACCTCAAGACACACAAAATTGAAGGATCATTACTTGGAGTCCTAGACGAGACACGAACAGCAATGGGTCACCGACTACTTTATGAGTGGGTTTCCTTTCCACAAACTGACCCTGCAATTCTAAACAATAGGTACGATACCGTCGAGCATTACATGAAGGATAGTGAACTGTACCAAGAGCTTATTTCTCTCCTAACTCACTATCCTGACATTCAACGACTAACCAGTGCACTTGGTCTAGGTCGAATACACCCTAAACACCTCTTAGTACTTGCTGAAGCAGCAGAGAAAGGAATTCAAATTAATGTGTTGAACCAAAAAATAGCATATTTACCACTATTGACCATTGCACAAAAAGAAAAATTGCATACCTGTATAGAGCTGATTACCAAAACCATAGCAAGTGACCCTAGTAGACCTACTTTCATCGCACAAGGGTACAATCAGGACCTCGACAAATTGGTCGAGCTGTCTACAAATGGAGAACACTTCATAAAAGACTTATACAGCAAGGAGAAGGTAAAATACAACCTCTCGAATTTAAAGTTGAGCTTTAATAATGTATTTGGGTATTCCTTTGAACTTTCACGCATACAAAGTGCCAATGCACCGGAACATTTCATCAAAAAACAAACATTAGTAAATACTGAACGATATATCACTGAGGAGTTAAAAAAGCTTGAATCTCAGGTACTTTCTGCGCGAGACGAGCTACAAATTTTGGAACGAAGTATCTATGATGACCTAGTAAAACAGCTGCAAGCCTATATTCCAGAACTCGCACTCTTAGGACAGCTAATTTCACACGTTGATGTATTACTGAGTTTTGCAACCTCTGCCCTAACCAGACGCTACACACGACCTGAATTAACCACGACAGAGCGAACCTTGACTCTTGATGGCATGCGACACCCAGTTGTAGAGAAAACGGTGAATGAATTTGTTCCGAATGATTTGGAAATCGATAAAGACAGCAACTTTTTGATTCTCACTGGACCAAACATGGGTGGTAAATCAACCTTTGTTCGACAAATCGCACTTCTCCAGATTATGGCGCAGATTGGTTCGTTTGTTCCTGCTAAAAAAGCAGTTATGCCTATTGTTGATAAAGTATTTGCTCGAATTGGTGCATCAGACGACATTTCAACCGGCAAGAGTACGTTTATGGTTGAACTTTCAGAAGTTGCGTATATCGTTTCTCAAGCGACAGAACAATCACTTGTTATTCTTGATGAAGTTGGACGAGGAACCAGTACCTACGAAGGAATCTCATTAGCCTGGGGAATTGCGCAATACATTGCGAACCAAATAGGCTGCACCACTATCTTTACGACCCACTTTAGAGAATTAACGGACCTTGAGGAGATTTCGCCAAAGTTTATTAACTACAAAGTGAATCTGAAAGAGGAAAACGACACCATCTACTTCTTACACACGGTGACAAAAGGACGAAGCGACAAGAGTTACGGTATTCAAGTAGCAAAATTAGTGAATTTACCCGCCGAGATTATCGATACCGCCTTTGCTGTGTTGGATTCATTTGAGAAAAAGGCACTTCCTGTAAGTCTTGGAAAAGCAGCTCCTCATAAAACTAAGCAACAACCAGAAAGCCAACTCGACTTCTTTAGTGCCGTACAACCACAAGAAAGTGAACAAAGCAAAAAGCTCCGAGAACTACTGGACGCTGTCGATCCAAACACCCTCACCCCCATCGAGGCACTTGTTTTGGTGGAAAAAATGAAGAAGGAGATAAATGGACAAAAGGGTTTCGATTAACGTTTCAGAAAAGTATTTAATTACATTTTCATTGTTCGGGATTATCGGTCTTATTTCAAGTTTTATTGTGTTTTGTTACTGGCAAAATTTATACATTACTCTGATTCCAGCATTTGTTACTTCGCTAATTCTTGTGGTCATTACAACATTGTTAATATTACAAGTTAGACTTACGCTTGTATTGCTAGTTGTATTAATCACTACACAAATTTTCATTGATATAATTTGGGGCTCAGCAGTTCCATATATTGAATTACTACCTCTCATTGTCGGCTACCTAATTACAAATACGAGTAAAAAGGAAATTGTAATATATTACTTCTCTTTCACGATATTTTTAACTTTTATTGAGTTATTTGGCATAATCCCAATTTTAAAAACAAATGAATATGAAATTGGTACGGCTAACTTATTAATCATCCTTTCTCTTCAGTCAATTTGTTTTGTGATTTTTTATAACCTGCTTCGTATTGCTAAATTATTCGACGAGTTTAATTACAAAGGGTTAGAAAACGTATTAATTAATTCTCCGCGAAACTTTATTCTTGGATCGATCATAAAGGGCTTATATTTCTCACTTTTGATGCACTTTTTTAACAACTTTTTACAGAAAATTGTATGGGGAACCAAGCTAGATGAGAAACAAAATCATACAATAAGACTTTTCTCTGAATCATCAAGAAATGATAACCATAAAAGTTATGAGCTCGGTAATATACTGAAAATATTGGAGTTGGAAGACAACAATAAAAACAGTCATCTTCTTGATGTTCAAAACGCAAAGATACTTTATATAATCCTTTACAATATTGTTTTAAATTACAAACGAGAGCCATCAGATTTTTCATTTAGTATCGAATCAAAACAAGATTTTTTTACTTTTATATTTTCTCAAAATATAACTAACGAAAAGAAAGTTAACTGGGGGCGAAATCTAGGAAGTATTAAGCAATTCCTTCAACTTTCTAACAAAGGTT
>CAZCKT010000008.1:0-20738 GCA_964499355.1 uncultured Candidatus Saccharibacteria bacterium
CATGCGTTTTGGTGTTAAAGTAGTTATTCCGAAAAAGTTAAGTAAGGAAGAGAAAAAGATTTGGGAGGAATTTGGGAAGTAAAATGAATATAGCAAGGGCAGCATTAGTGAGAATTAAACAAGCAGTTGCGAATTTACGTGAAACTGAAGACGATGGAAGATTCAGTTACCAAGAGGATAAATTATACGATGCTTTGGATAGCTATAGGTTAGCTTTTACTGATTCCGATGAAGAATCAGTTGCTGATCATTTTGGTGATGTCGGGTTGAAATTGAGTGTATGTATGATATCCATGGAGGATGCTGAACGTCAAGAATTCCTTCAACGTTATGATGTAGAACAATGTTTTATAGATGCTTTTGGTGAAGTTGATAGAAAAATGAAACAAAATGGTGAACTTCCTTCATTGAACCGTGATTCTCAGCTTAGAAAAATGACTGCGCATGTAGCATTAAAATTGGATGATATAAATGATTTTGCCTCGAGGATGAAAGAAGGAGGTTTTTTTGATGAGAAAGAATCAAGAAAAAGGTTGATTGAGGCAAGGAATGTAATAAATGTCATCGGTAATATGCATGATTTTATTTATCCTCAAATGTATGTTATCGGTGAGCCGGAGCCAAAACCTGAAGTTAGACCATATCAACGTAGGTTGATTGGATAAAAGTTGAGTTTTTCCCCATTTCGCGGTATAATACGATATGTCAGATCCATTATTGGAACTTCTAGAAATCACATATAGGGATTTGTTACGTTGTGAGCATCGTGAAACTGCCGAGGGAAAAGTAGTGTTAGATGATGTGTTTCCTCAAAGAGCCGAGCTCTTTTCAAGAGCATACGTTTCATATTTTAAGGTTGCAATGTCTTTACCAAATATAAAAGAATTGTTGACTAACGCGCTTGTTAGTATGGCAAGGCAAGAGTTAGCTGATTCTGAAAAATTCCATGATATTGCTATTGGTAACATAGCGCTTAAGCTTCCAGATTATGTAAGTAGAGAGATAAAGCGTAGCGGTTTGGATGAACAAGGTTTGGGCGTCCTTCCTCGTATTATCATGAGAGATACTTGTAACGTAATTATTGAAGACGTTACCTCTGGTAGTGAAAAAGATCGAGGCGATTCCAGAGGTGATGATAAGAGTTCACGAAAATGACAATACCGATTTCAGAACAAATTACATATGAGATAAATGAAAATGTTATTCCATTGTTTATTTCTGGAATAATAAACAATGCCGATGGCTACGTTGTTGAAGCGGGGGTGCAAATGTGCAAACTTATAGTAAATGCTTCCGCGTCTGAATTAAGAGGTTTTCAAAAGCTAGAAACATCAGCATTAATTACAGTAGCAGCAATTGATGTCATTCGCGAGCTGCCTCAATTATTAGATCAACCAAAAAATGCAGCAATATTTCGAATAGCGGAATTATTCGAAAAAGGTGCTACCAGATTGATCAGCGAACAGGGGGAAGTTGATCTGGAAAATGAAAAAGTTGAAGTCGTTAAAACAATTGGTTCTGAAGTAGAGCAAGTTATTGCAGAAATTCACGGTCGTGAAGCAACAGAGGACCACCTAAAAGGGTAACAAATCTCTTCTTGTGATATAATTCCTCAGTAACTAATATCACGCCATTTCCTCATGGGTAATGAACTCATCACTGCCGTCAATCAAATTTGTGCAGAACGCGGAGTAGATCCAACTATTGTTTTTGTTGCGTTACAAACTGCAATCGCAGATGCATATAAGAAAGAAAACGGAGAAGAAACCAAAGTAAAAGTCGAAATTGATAGACTTTCCGGACAATTCCATATGTATGTTGTAAAAGAAGTTGTCAAAACTGTTGCAGATGAAAAGAATGAACTTTCACTTGCAGAAGCAAAGAAGTTCTCTAAAGAAGTAAAAGTCGGAGACGAACTCGAAATTGAAATTCCAGTCGGATCGTTAGGAAGAATTGCAGCACAGGTTGCAAAATATACAGTACTTGGAAAAATTAGAGACGCAGAACGAGAAGCAGTTGTTGAATTCTACTCACAAAGACTCGGCGAAATTGTTACTGGAAAAGTACAAGGTGTACGAGCAAACTTGGTTCTTGTTGAAATGGAAAAAGGCGTTGGTGAAATGCCAGAGGAAGAACAAATCAAGATGGAATTTTATGAAATTGGCAAGCGATACCGATTCTTGGTTAAAGAATTAATCAACGAAGAAGGAAACCGACATGTCATTCTTTCTAGAAGTGACGAAGGATTTGTTAAGGCATTGTTTGCAATGGAAGTTCCAGAAATCTCGAACGAACAAGTTGAAATCAAAGGAATTGCACGATTTGCAGGAATGCGATCAAAAGTTGCAGTTGCATCAAACCAGGATGGTTTAGATCCACAAGGTGCATGTATTGGTCAACGTGGAATGAGAATCAACGCTATCATGAACGAACTTGGTGAAGAAAAAGTTGACATTGTTAAGTGGGATTTAGACATTATTGAATACATCAAAAATGCACTTTCACCAGCAACCGTTACTAAGGTTCTTTATAATCACTCACGAGCAGCAGCAGTTGTCGTTGTTCCAGAAGATCAACTATCACTTGCAATTGGACGAGAAGGAACCAATGTTCGATTGGCCTCAATCTTAACCGGTGTAGAAATCAGTGTTGTTCAAGAAGGAGAAGAACCAAAAGAACGAGCAGAACTTCCAAAGAAAGAAGAGAAAACTGAGAAAAAAGCTGTTGCTAAAAAAGCAACCGTTAAAAAAGTAGATAAAAAATAAATTGAGTAAAGACGTAACCCATGGCTGAAAATCCAAAACTACCAAGAAACCCAATTGTTGTCGTACTTGGACACGTAGATCATGGTAAAACCTCTTTACTTGATGCGATTCGCAACACCTCTGTTCAGAAAGGCGAACCAGGTGGAATTACCCAAAACATCTACATTTCAAATGTTGAATGGAAAGGCGAAACTATTACATTCGTTGATACTCCAGGGCACGAAGTCTTCAGCTTGATGCGTGTTAATGGTGGAAAAGTTGCAGATATTGCATTCCTTATTGTTGCAGCAGACGAAGGTGTTAAACCTCAGACTTTAGAAACGATTGATATTATTCAATCAAACCACATGAAATATATTGTGGTTATTACGAAGTGCGATAAAGAGGACGCAAATCCAGAAAAAGTAAAAACAGAATTAATGACCCGTGGCGTATACCTTGAAGGATACGGTGGAGATGTTCCATTTGTGGAAGTTTCTGCAGTAACAAAGAAAGGGCTCGATACCTTACTCGATTTGGTCTATTTGTATGCTGATGTTGAGCAGTTGCTTGATGAAGATCACGAACGCGTAAAGTTAATCGAAGCTTTCGGGGAATCTAGTGCAGCTGTTATGACTCATGGAGTTGTACTTGATAGCTCTGTTGATAAAGCACTAGGAAAGCAAGCATTTTGTGTCTTGCGTATGGGTAAAATCAAGAAAGGAGATCATCTTCTCTTCGGTCCAACCAAAGAAAGAATGGGACTTTTATTCGATTCAAATAAAAAACCAATTTCGGAAGTTACACCGGGAATGGCGTTTATCGTAACTGGATTATCAGAATTACCAATGACTGGCGTTGATATCGTTGATATGAACTCAGCAGAAGTCGTTTCAACCGTAGAAAAGAAGTTTAGCTTAGTACAAGAAAAAGATAAGAAATCGTCACAGCAAATGCTTGATGATCTCTTCACTGACGAGCACGAATTTGTCATTCCAGTTGTTTTGAAGACTGATGTAAATGCTTCGTTGTTCTCAATCTTACCAACGTTTGAAAAATTTAATAATGAAAAAGTCTTAGTAAAAGTGATTTCAAGTGGTGTTGGTGCAATTTCAATTAATGATGTTGAGTCAGCAAAGACATTTAAAGCAATGTTAATTGGTTTCCGTGTAAAGGCACCAAATGATGTTGTTGATTATGCAAAAGCTCAAGGTGTAACACTCTCTACGTTTGATATTGTGTATCATTTGTATGATTTGATTCAAGATTACATCAAGAAAATCGCTGGTGGTGGAGATGTACAGGAAATTATTCTTGGAACTGGTCGTATTAAGAAGGTATTTGTATTGTCAGATGGTGAAACCGTTGCAGGTACTGTCATAACTGATGGAGAAGCGCGAAGAAGTTCCACAGTACGAGTATTGCGAGAAGGCGAAGCAATCGGAGATTTCCAAATACAATCCCTAAAGATTCTAAAAGATGAAAAGAACGTTGTTAAAAAAGGTTCAGAATGTGGTGTAAATATCGGTAAAGTTACCGTTGAAATCCACGAAGAAGACACGATCCAATTCATTGGAAAGTAGAGAATCGCAATTGCAGTTGAATTTGGGGAGATATTATCCTATAATACAGCATGCAGGAAGCCGCAACATCCGTAGTAAATGCCCTACAAAACTCCAAACAGGTGCTGTTTGTTATGCACGAATATCTTCCATTGCCTCTTGCACTATGGGTTCCCTCACTCGTTTCTTTATTAAGTAAACAAGGAAAAGACGTTACTGTTTTAGTCTCTGAAGAAGTGTTTGGTTGGCCAAAGCGAGTTGACGAAGTTTATCCAACTGACATGGTCTTATCCCTAGAGCAGTTGCGACAAGTTATCTCAGTGCCAATTACAAACAATGGTCAATCAGTTGGTGAAGTTTCATACAATGTAACTGAAGGAAATTTGGCAATTACAGTTGTACCAGTAAAAGATACGCTAGATATGTCCCAGCTTAAAACAATTACGCAGGGCAAAACCTATGATACCGTCATCGGTGTTGGAATTTCGGCAAGTCATCCATTGCTAGCTGTATTACAAAGTAATCAAGCATCATTATCTAGTGCGAAAGCATTCTTTATTGGAACATACGCATTGCAAGGTGCACTCTCAGCTCAGCTTTCTTTTATTCCATCCGTTACGGTTCTTGAGTCGGGAGAAGACACGTTCTTGCGAGAAGTATTACAACAAATCACCGGCGAAAAAGCATTAGAACCATCACAGCGAGAATTGGTGACGTTGTTTGTGCAAAGCATTGTGGCGTCAACTCAGCAGTTTGATTATTTGGATCGAGAAGGATACGAATACCTCGGAAAAATTGCTGATGACACTATGGATTCAGGAAGAATGGCATCTATTTACTCAGGCGATTTTGCGACGCAAAATCGCATCCTTCAACAAATTCTCCAATCCGCACAAAAATCAACAAATGGAGAACTCATTCTCTTTACCGTTACTGCAAAGCAAATTGAACAATTGAAAACTTCAGTGCAAGATGTTGTGACCGCACTTTATTACTTACCGAAATATCCACAAGTCCAGCAAGTTGTTGTTGTTATTGAAGAACATGTGTCGAAGCATCACGTCTACATGAATGGATTGCCTGATGCAGTGAAGCAAGTCGCAATCAAATACGGTTTTCCAAAAACAGAACGCTTAACGGGTGGTGTGGTCGAGGAAATTCATTTCGAAAAACTTTGTCAGGATATTACTCGAGTCGCAGGGAAAGAAGAATTAATTCCCCAGGCTGCAGTTGTCCAATACGAAGTAATTGAAGAAACCGCGCCAGTAACGCCTGTACAGATTCCAGTTGAGCAAAAGCCAGCGACTCGAATCTTTGTTCCAGAAGTAGCAGTTAGCCCAACAATTCCTGTCGTTCCATCGCTTGACGATGTTCTTGCGAATACCGTTATGCCGCACGATGATTACGCAGAAAGCGACAGTGGAGAAGCATACGAAGCTATTATCGAACCCGCGACAGAACAGCAAGCAGTATCGGTACCTGAACCAGTTCAGGTTCTAGAAGCGCAGGAACCATATGTTCCCGTAACACAAGTTAAGACTTCAACTGGATTGGATTTTGCTGCTATTGCAAAAAAAATGCGTGAGAGCATTTCTTAATCATCACAACACTCCAAAACAACACACTTAGCCCTTGCGTCCGCAATTATCCTGTGTTACAATATCTTCACAGCACGCATCCTCGGAGATGAAGCGAAATCTAACATTGATTAATTTGCCACAATGGCACTCGTAAAAGACGAAAAAACAGCAGTTATTAAGAAGTTTGGTCTCTCAGATTCTGATACCGGCTCGCCAGAAGTGCAAATCGCTTTATTGACCGTTCGTATTCAACGATTGACGGAACATTTCACCAAGCATAACAAAGACCACCATTCACGACGTGGCTTTATCAAGCTTGTAAAAATGCGACAACGATTGCTTGCATACCTCAAGACTGAGGACGAAGCACGTTACACAAAACTGATCGAATTACTCGGTCTCCGAAAGTAAACTCTTTAGGGTTTATAGAGCGAAGCGTGGAGTTACCTCCTATGCTTTTTTATATTAAGCCCTAACCTTTTTTCTTTCCACTAGTATTTCCATACGTCACGTAGTAACATCTGAGAGAAGTATATAAGTATAGTTTTTTATTAATACATGAATAAATATTCATTCGAATTAGCAGGTTCAACAGTAACTTGGGAATATAAAAGATTTGCGCATCTTTGTGATAGTGCAATTTTTGCTACTTGGGGTAATACCGCAGTAAACGTAACAGTTCTCCGTGGTCCAGCCAAAGAAGATTCAGATTTTTTCCCACTTCAAGTTGAGTATCTTGAAAAGTATTTTGCATCTGGAAAAATTAAAGGTTCAAATTATGATAAACGAGAAGGTTTTCCATCAGAAGAAGCAACCTTAAAAGGCCGCGTTATCGATCGAGCAATCCGACCACGATTTCCTAAGGGTATTTTAGACACAGTGCAATTGTATGTTACTGTTCTTTCTTATGATCCAAAAAATGATCCATTAATGCTTGCTTTCAATACCGCAGTTGCAGCGTTTATGACGTCAGATCTTCCATTTGAAGGAGAACTATCGGGAATTCGCGTTTCAATGAATGCAGATGGATCACCATTTATTAATCCAGTCGATGTAACCGCATTGTCACTCAAAGCAAACGAAGAAGAAGCACCAATGAATATGTTCCTTGGTTTAGACAAAAATGGTGTTGTTATGTTTGATGCAGATATGAACGAAACGCCAGAAAACACAGTAAAAGAATTCGTTAAATACGCAAAAGAACAATCAGAAGTTATTTGGAAAGCACAGGCAGAATTTGCTGCTCAAGTAAATGCAACCAAGAAAAATGGCGTCATGATGGAAGTTCCAGAAGTCGTAATTGCAAAAATCGAAGAAGCATATATGGCAGAGCTCGAAACTGCAGTTAGTGATCCAAGCAAAGAAGGAAGAAAAGCAAAGATTGAAGCCATCTCAGCAAAACTTTCAGCAGATTTCAAAGAGGACTCATCAGTTAAGGGGTATCATATTCTTGCTGCATTAGACAAAGAAATGAAGAAATTGGTACGACAAGCTGTTCTCGAGAAAGGACATCGAATCGATAACCGAAAATTTGATGAAATTCGACCAATGAGCGCAGAAGTAGCAGTACTCAAGCGAACCCACGGATCAGGCGTATTTAAGCGAGGTGACACCCATCTACTTTCAGTCGCAACGTTGGCATCACCAGCAAAAGCAATGTCAGTTGAAGATTATTCTGGAGACGGGTTAATTCACTTTATTCATGAATATAGTGGTTTACCATATGCTTACGGCGAACCAGGAAGAATGGCATACAAACCAGGACGACGAGAAATCGGACACGGAGCATTGGGCGAAAAAGCATTAGAACGAATTATTCCTTCACAGCAAGAATTCCCTTATATGATTCGTGTTGTTAGTGAAATTATGACTGAAGCGGGTTCAACCTCAATGGGTTCAATCAGCGGTGCATCTATCGCATTGATGGACGCAGGCGTTCCAATTAAGCGACCAGCAGGTGGAATTTCGGTTGGTGTAATCGCTACCGATGATTTCTCTCAGTATCATTTACTAACTGACATTGCAGAAACAGAAGATTTCTTTGGTGAAATGGACTTCAAAGTCGCAGGAACCGACGTTGGTATTACTGCAATTCAAATGGATACAAAACGATATTGTATTCCTTACTCAGTCATCGATGAAGCAATCGACGCAGCAAAAGTAGCAAGAACACAAGTACTTGCTGTTGTAACCAGCGTCATTGCAGAACCACGAAAGACTCTTTCTGAATTTGCTCCTCAAATTGAAACTGTTAACGTTGATCCAGATAAATTGGGCAAATTGATTGGTCCAGGTGGAAAAATGATTAAAGAAATTACCAGACTTTCTGGAATGGATTTAAACATCCATGATGATGGTACGGTCGAAATCTTTGGTGCACCAGCAGAAGCAAGAGCACGAGCAAAAGAATTAATTGACGCAGTCTTTGAAGAGTTCAAAGTTGGAGAAGTCTACGAAGGTATGATTCTTGAAAACCGACCATTCGGATCAATTTGTAAAATTGTTCGCGGAGATATGGAAGGCAAAGGCTTGATTCATGTTTCTGAATTGGCAGATGGATTTGTAAAGAACCCAGATGATGTCGTTAAACCAGGACAACACGTTCGCGTGAAAGTCGTTGGACTTGATGATATGGGACGATTGAAATTGTCTCTCAAACAGGTTCCAAAAGCATAGATTATTGGTTCATATCCGAATAGGGAGCTTGTGGTTGTTACGTGATGAAAAGTTGTAATAAACCTACAGAAATGATAAAACATTAGTAATTATGACCGACATTTCAACACTCGAGACACAATCGCAAACCTACTCGGATATCACCGAATTGCTCGAAAAATTAGAAGCTAGCAAAGTTCCTACAGAACTCAAAGACGAAGGTCGAAAGATGATTGTCCGTGTGTTCCGTATGGCAAAGAAGGGAAGTTACACAACTGAATTCGAATCAACAGCACGATACATAGATTGGGTCCTTAACATTCCATGGGAAACTATGTCTGTTGATAGCCTTGATCTCACAAAGATTCGTGAAGAATTGGATAAATATCACTATGGCTTGGGTAAGGTTAAAGAACGAATTTTGGCATATATGGCCGTCATGAAGTTACGTCAGGAAAAACAGATTGTTGCTTCAGATGTTAAAGGAATGACAACTACGTATTTGCGACCGCCAGTATTGTGTTTTGTTGGGTTGCAAGGTTTAGGTAAAACGACTATTGCAAAATCAATTGCAAATGCTCTTGGCCGAAAATATGTGCGTATTTCATTGGCAGCATTCGGAAGTATTGCTCAACTTCGTGGATCAGCTCGTTCAAATCCAGATGCGGAACCTGGACTTATTATCCAAGCGATTAGACAAGCTGGCACCTTAAATCCAGTTATTGTCCTCGATGAAATTGATAAAGCTAGTGGTATTGAGTCATTAAGAAACGACATTATGGCAGCATTACTCGAAATTCTTGACCCAGCCCAGAACGAATCATTTGTTGATCGATTCGTAAACTTTCCGGTTGACTTATCAAAGTGCTTCTTTATTACAACGGCAAACACGCTCGGTACGATTAGCGCAGCACTTCTCGATCGTCTTGAAATCATTCGATTCACCAGTTATTCTGATGAAGAAAAGATTACGATTGCGAAGTCTTACGTGATGCCACGTGTTATAGCAGAAACAGGGTTGCACGAAGATCAACTGCAAATTACGGATGAAGCTTGGCCACTTATTGTCCGTCCGATGGGATACGACGCAGGTATCCGACAATTGGAACGCACAATGAACAACTTAGCTCGAAAAGTTGCATACCAAATCATTACCGGTGAAGTACCTTCAGTCAGAGTCACGCCTGAAAACGTGAAGAAGTATTTGCCAGAAGATTTGGGAGTCTTAGGATAACATCCATGATAAAAGTTGTTTATAAATTTACCTCAGAAGAGGTCCAATAGAAACACATTGAGAATTTACGTGTTTTGCTTGGCCCCTCACCAGAAGGTAGAGACCTTCCGAAGCGATTCTTAGATCTTGTCGCGGAAGAAGATTTAGTATTAATAGAAAGATCAGAAATATAAAAAATTATGAATAAAGAAAAAAATGTAGGGTTACGAGTTATTCCCTTGTCCGGCGCTGAAACAGTCGGATTAAACTCTTATATTGTTGAGTATAACGACGACATCTTTGTTGTCGATTATGGCGTAACGTTTCCAGCAGGCGAGTCGTATGGTGTTGACTATTTGTTGCCACCAATTGATTGGTTGAAAGAAAACAAGCACAGAATTAAGGCAATTATTGTCACTCACGCTCACTTGGATCACATCGGAGGTATTCCTTTCGTTATTGACGAACTCGGTTACCCACCAGTATATGGAAGTCCATTTTCAATTGAATATTTGAAAGAGAAATTAATTGAGGTCAAGAAAGATAAGCAGGCAAAATTAACCGTTACCAGTAAGGACGATATTTTGAAATTCGGTGATATTTCTGTTTCCTTTTTTCATGTGACACACAGTATTCCACAGTCTTACGGCGTTTGTTTTGAAACACCAGAAGGTCGTGTCGTATATACTGGTGACTACAAATTGGACGATCACCCAATTAATGAAGGTCCAACTGAAATGAATAAAATTCAGGAACTTGGACGTAAAGGAGTTCTTGTTGCATTGGCAGACTCAACGAATGCGTACGAACCAGGCAAATCAAAGAGTGAAACTGAAATTTTGGAAACACTTGTAGACGTAATCAGAAAAGCTGAAGGACGAGTTATTATTGCGACTTTCTCTTCGTTGGTGACTCGACTTGGTGGTGTAATCGAAGCTGCTAAGAAATTGAATAAAAAGATTTTTATTACCGGTAGAAGTCTTGAAAGCAATATTAAAATTGCAATGAAAATTGGGTATATCCATCCACAGAACGGTGTATTAGTGCAACGTAAACATTTGGATCAGATTCCTGATAACCAATTGATTATTTTGACAACAGGTAGCCAGGGCGAACCTATGGCTTCGTTGACGAGGATCGCAACTAATCGGCACTCATTCTTAACCATTAAAAAGACTGACACCGTTATCATGTCGTCGAGTATCATTCCAAACAATGTGATGGTAGTCCAGAAACTTATGGATGCAATCGCAAGACGAGGCGCAAGAATTGTGAATAGCAAAATTATGAACGTTCACGTCAGCGGTCACCCTAACCAGCAGGATATGATAACCATGGCAAAGGCTTTGAATGCAAAGTATTACATTCCAGTTCACGGGTACACTTCTTTCGCAACACAACACAAAATTGTGTTGAAGGAAGCAGGAATTCCAGAATCATCAATCTTCATTCCAGTTGAAGGAGGAATTTTCTCTTTCAAAAATGGAATTATGACTCAAGAGAGGAAACTTGAAGTTGCTGAAGTAAAGGTTATCGAAAAGACCATGTTACCTGAAAAGGAGCAGTTGATCGAAGACCGAAAAGCAATGGCTGCAGATGGTATCTGTGCCATAACTGTTATTGAAAGAAAAGGTGGCGCACCACAGTTTGCAGTGACACTTCGAGGATTTGCCCAAATGGAGCAATCACAGGAATTAACAAAAGCAATTAAATCACGTTTGTCACAATCGTTCACTTCATTGAAAGATGACAAGACGGTGAAAAAATCGATTTATACAATGCTTGGAGTTTATTTCCACAAGCGTTTAGGAAAGTATCCAATCCTTGCTGTCGACATCGTCAGAGCATAGATGATATACTGATTCATGAAGCTTTTCTCTCTTTTTAGCGGGTCTAAAAAAGCACAGGCAAAAAGTAAGTATTTGATCTCTTTGGACATCGGTACTGAAGTAATGAAAGGCCTGCTATTTTCGATGTCAAACCTTGGTGTGGATATTTGGTCGTCCAATCAAGTTACTCAACAAACTCATGCCATGAGAAGTGGTATGATTTTGAACAAAGAAACCGTTTTAGAGAATGCTAGATTGTGTGTCCAGAAGTTAACTGAAAAACTTGAACCCGACGAACAACCAACTAAAATGGTTCTCGGTATGGCAGGCGAATTAGTTAATGGTATTTCTATCCGAGTATCCTACGAACGTGGCGCAGAATCACACAAAAAGATATCAGAAAGTGAAGCAAATTCAGTTGTTGAAAATGTCATTAGCGACATATTAACTAAAGGAAAAGGTGAACTAGCAAAGCGACTTGATACGACAGAAGATAACGTTGAAGTTTTGCAAATCACCGTAACGGGTATGTTTGCAGACGGAAGGAAAGTTGATTCAATCGTTGGATTAACTCCAGAAGAAGTTGTGTTGAACCTATATGCATCATTTGCGCCAAAAACTTATATCAATACGTTACGCGAAATTTCAGAATCATTAGGTCTTGAAATCGCTTCGATTGTAACTCAGCCATTCGCTGTTTCTCGCTCATTTGCGGGTAGTTGGGATGCGGAATTCTCGGGAATCTTTATCGATGTTGGTGGTGGAACCACTGATGTTGCCTTAGTACAAAATGGTGACACAATTCAGACACAAATGTATGCGTTTGGTGGCCGTGCCTTTACAAAGAAAATTGCCCAATCAATGGACGTTAGTTATACAGTTGCAGAAGGCAGAAAGATTAAATATGCGACCGGTGAATTGCCTCAGGATTTACGAGATGAAGTTCGCCGATTGTTAGCACCAGACGTACAACTATGGCTTGATGCATTAGTCGTCGCTATGGAAGAATTTGAAAATGTTGACGAATTTCCACCACAATTTTATTTGTGTGGAGGTGGTGCAATGCTTCCAGATCTTAAAGAAGCTATTCTTTCGTACCCATGGCACAAGCACTTGCCATTTAAACGTTTACCAAAAGTGTTGTTGGTAACTCCTGACAAGCTTGATAGAATTTATGATAAAAGTGGATTGTTAATTCATCCGTACGACGTAACTCCTTCGTCACTGGCAAAGTTCTATTGGGACGTTCTTCGATTGCCAAGTCTTAATTATTTAGGAACGTACTAATTATGATTGATGTAATACCTGACAAAAAAGTCGTGAAGATTAATGCCACGATTGATGACGATATAAACCTTATATTAGATGCAATTACCAAAGTTGAAGAAGCATTCGTTATGCTCGTTTTGCCGGAAGGTAACGACTTAGCAAATAGTCCGATTGGTTTGAAAGCATTACGCAAGAAAACGCTAGAAAAAGGAAAGCGCATGGTGTTGGTTATGCCCAAGGGGAGCGCATACGATTTGGCAAAAAAGGCAGGTTTTATTGCATCAACTTCGCAAGATGCTGTTACTGGAGATGTTTGGCAAACCGTTATTCAGCAATTCGATGAATACAAACACACAATGGCAGGAATGAATTCGAAAAAAGAATTACCACGACATCTCGAAAACAAAGTAGAGTATTTATCACCAGTTCCAGATAAAGAAGCACTACCAGTTCCAGAAATTATTACAGGCGGTGGTAAACGAATAAACGACGAACCATCTGACGAGCCAGAATCTACACATGGCGCTCGACATATTGCCCCACCCACCCCTCCCTCTACTTCCTCTTCCCATCCTGAAGAATCTAATCGCATGAAAATGGCGAACCAAAATGTAACGGGAATGGACTTCTCCAAACTTGTTCGCCAAGCAAAACCAACCTCATTCTTTGGACGTGCAAAGCCTCCAATGTCAGCAAACACCATTGTTCAACCACAGGAAATCAATTCATTTCATCCGGACGTGATGCCAAAGCAAGTAGGTGCGGCAATCGCGAAAGTTTCAAAACAAAAAACAACTAACGCATTTGTTCGGTTTCTTCTGTTTGGTCTAATTGGCGCAATCGTCGCAGCTGTTGGAATTTTTATTGCGTATTATTTCTATTTTCCACGAGTACGCATTGAGCTACAAGTGCAATCAAATGCTTTGTCACTTTCTGATTCAGTATTGGCAACTTCTGCAGTTACGGGTTTTGATGTAAACAAAAAAGAAATTCAGTTGACCAAAGAAAAATTAGAGAAAAATGCATCGCAGTCTTTTAACGCAACAGAGCAAGGAACAGATGGTGTCAAAGCAACTGGAACAATAACCGTTATTAACAGTGATCCAGTCAGTAAAACTATTCCAGCCGGAACGTTGATAACTTCATCAAGTGGTAAGAAGTTTGTTTCAGGTACCGAAGTCGTCATTGATGTCTCGGGTAGCGTTGGTGTAACTGCAACAGAATTTGGTGAGGATTACAATTTACCAGCTAGTACAACATTCACCATTGCAGCAAGGCCAACATTGGCAGGACAAAATGTCGCAGCATTTACCGGTGGTTCAAAACGAACGTTTACCGTTGTAGGGCAGAAAGATATTGATAAAGCTACAAAAGAGTTACAGGCAGAGCTTGCAAAACAGGGAACTTCCGACCTTTCCTATCTTAATCTAGACAAAGGGTATGAATTTATCAAAGAATCTGTCAAAACAGAAGTTAAGGGTAAGCCAACGGTAGCACCAGCAGTTGGGGCAGAAGTAAAAGCATCAGATGAAGATCCAACAGTAACGATGTATACGAACTCAACCGCACTTTATTACCATGCAGAATCATTAACAAAGCTTGCGGAGCAATTGCTTTTGGAAAAATACAAAGCAGACAAAAATCTTTCTGCAGATGATGCAGCAAGAACCTCTATTGAACAGTTAACAGTTAAAGTTGAGAAAGTTACCATCGATAAAGACGATAAAGTAACGTTAGCCTTCTCGGCATCTGGACTTGCAACATATCGATTGGACGCAGAGAAGATTAGAAATGACATTTCGGGTAAGAAATGGCCAGAGATGTTGGAATATTTGTCAGCATTACCAACGCTCGCTCGAGCACCGGAAGTTAAGTTCTTCCCGACGTGGCTGCCAGAATTTGCTCGATACGTTCCAAAAGAAGTGAGTCGTATTGACGTGAGTTTGAAAATTGTTGTTCCAGAGCCAACAACAACTCCAACACCGTAAGTAAGCTTTTCAGCTGAGTTACTTCGTTCGTTGCTAGTTTTTCTTGAAATCTGAAATTGTTGGTCCACAACGAATCGAGCAGTGATAAGACATGAAAGTACATCCTGTGCCTGAGTTGTATGTAATATGGTGTCATGTTTGATTGTAACGGAAATATTGATTATTGATGTAAGGATGTAGTAAGAAATATAGATTCTCGGTTCATGGTGAAACGAAACGGTATTTCATACAGTAGCTGCATGACTGATATTGAAATCGGAAGAATTATCAAAGAAGAAAGACAAAAGCGTGGACTATCACAACAAGAGCTCGCGACTAAGGTTGGTGTAACGTGGGAAATGATTAGTCGATACGAGCGCGGTCGATCTTCAGCATTGAACAAGATCCTTGAAATTTCTGATGCACTAGAAATAGAGGTTGGAAAATTTTTTCAGGCTAATTTCGCGCCGTCACATTTTAGTGATGCAAGCTCGGAATACCTCGCGTCGACATTCATTCCTGTCATCACAATGGTGCCTGCAACTGTTACTGAACTGCAGAAAGTTCTTTCATCAACAGAGATTGGTATGAGAGCGTACGACGATGGAGAACAAGTAGAGAAGTTTGGGATAAGACTTGGTGCAGAATCGAAAATTAGAATTGCTGCAAATACACTGCTGCCTCGCGGTGTTTTAGTGTGTTCGTTAGCGCTGGGCGAATTAACAGAACAGTCATTGGTTGTTCTTGCCCGTAAAGGAATCGTCAGTGTCGAGCAATACGATCCTTCTTTGAAAACCTTGGTTATGGCTCGAGTCGTTGAATGGATAGTAAAGTTTTAGCCCATAGTTAACAAACTCGATAAAAAAGAGTACAATTCTGAATGTCAGCAGCTCGAAATGCGCGGACTGCCCAAAATGTAGAATGGATTCCACTTGATAAGCAAGTATTTCCGATTGAAGTTCACGAAGTTTTAATGCTTGGAACTAGCTTTGCAATGTACGAACCTGCGTCTAAAGCCCGTTTGACTGAAGGATTACTTCGATTATTTCCATTAGCTTCAATAAAACCTGAACATCCTAATCGAACAAGATTGAATGAAAGTCGTCATGAACTAAAAAAAGTGGAACAAAAAATAAAATCATCAGAAGATATTTTAGTTCCGAAAAATTGGATGAAATTGTGGAAAGAGGTTATTGGATTAGCAAAAAATATTCATGGTGATATTAAAGAATTGCTTATCGAATTTTCGTCAATTCATCCCAATAAATTCCCAGCTGTGCGAAAAGTTGAATATCATTATTTGCAAAACTACATAAAAAGAAATAAAGATCTTGTACTGCGAATGTTTACTGCAGAATATATGATTGGTTCAACTAGGAATGCTACTGATGCAACCGTAAATTTTGAAATTGAGACACTCTTGCAACGAATATATGGAATTGATTATTCTACAATTCTCGCTGTATCTGCAGTCACGAATCAGTTACCAAAACTTCCTTATGGGACAAAAGTTATCTATTGTGATATGCTGAAAAGTATCGTAGATCAGCAAGAAGCTAATTCAACGAAACATGTAAAATGGGCGTAGTAATTGGAAGTGATGTAGGACAAAGTGAGCGATTTCACAGAACTGCAAGAACGGAAGCAGATATTCGTACCCAGGTATCGGCTGAACTCTTTGCTGGTGAACCTCGTCAAATAGAAGGCCTTCAAACTTTTCCTGATATTGCGTGTACTGTTGTTTTAGATTCAATTCAACGCCGTGCGCAAAGCGTTTTAGAATTTGCACGTTTGTTTCCAACACATAATACTAAAGTTACTCAAATTGAGTTAGATTTATTGATTCAACAAAAATATGCGAAAGAGGGATTGTCTCGATTGCAAAGAGATCAACGACCAGCAAACTGGGGTACGTTCATTTTTGATTATGTCCTAGATCTATGGGTTGATGCTAACCACTCAATGAAAGCTATTAGAGAATCTTTTGAAAGACGACATTCAGCAACTCCAGATGATCCACGGAAACAAGAATATGAGGTTTTAAGAGAAGTTACCAAGAAAGAAGGTTTGTCAGGCATTGCACAATCAGCAGATAAATTGCTACAAAGCCCTCATGCTCGAACATATGCATTAGCGGCAATTGAGATGATTCTCCAGATGCAGTACAAAAAACAGACAGCTCTTCGCAGGCAGATAATGGAGAATCTTATAACATCAGGGAATGATGTCGTTATGATGTATGCGTATATTTTATCTTCATTGAATAACACCGACATTTTCACTCAATACGCTAAGAAAAATCTAGCAAAAAACCAAGTCAGAACAAATTGGGTTTTCGATAATAATCGATAGGTGTATTACTCGAGTTTGACACGTAGAAAAAAACTGTATAAACTACCAGTCATGTCTGAACAG
The DNA here is from genome assembly GCA_964499355.1 of uncultured Candidatus Saccharibacteria bacterium. Taxonomy (GTDB): domain Bacteria; phylum Patescibacteriota; class Dojkabacteria. The sequence continues at coordinate 17,235 of CAZCKT010000008.1, forward strand.
ATTTCAGTAAAATCCATGTGTTGGTCAAAGCATTATCTTACTTTTGCACGCTATATTGTCATTAACGTGTAAACTCGGGAGACCAACTTAACAAAAATAAACGAAAGTTAAGCCTCCCGAAAGGGAGGTTTTTTATTAAATTAATACACAATAAATTATGTCAACATATGACACCTACAAAAAACTCCTTGCTGAGTTTCTTGCATTCAAGAGCGTTTCGACCGATCCAGAGTTTAAATCTGGAATTACCGATGCAGTTACCTGGCTTAAGGAATACTTTATGACCAATAAGTTTACGGTTGAGGTCGTTGAAGGATACGGAAATCCGATCATTGTCGCCAAATATGTGATCGGTGATTACAAAGAAACATATTTTGTTTACGGCCACTACGATGTTCAGCCTGCAAGTAAGGAAGATGGCTGGGATAGTGATCCATTTACTTTAACAGAATCAAATGGAAAACTTGTTGGGCGAGGTGTCGTTGATAACAAGGGACAGTTCTTAATCCACTTGGTGAGTATTGTTGAGTTGCTAAAAGCTGGAAAATTAAATAAAAATATAATTTTCGTGATTGAAGGTGACGAAGAAACCGGAGGTGGAGGTATTTCTCAACTATTCGAGGATCGACCTGAACTATTCGAAGCGGATCAATATGTCATTTCTGATGGTGAAATGCCATACAAACCTGTCATTACAGCATCGTTTCGAGGAACTTTTAATCTGACTTTGAAAGTGACGACAGCCGCAAATAATTTACACTCCGGATTATACGGCGGTGCTGCACCAAGTGCGACGGTTGTTGCTGCACAATTGGTTGCGGGTATGTACGATGCTAATAACAGAGTAGCCATTTCGGGATTTTACGATAACGATTTGGTACCAACGGTTGAAGAATTACAACTCTGTAAAGATATGGACGCAGTGAAAACCGAAACATTAGGGCAAACAGGAATTAAAAAATGGTTCTTGGGTGAAAACGGGTCATTTTGCGAAACGGTAGGGTTTACCACGATGATTGTTCCGTCAGGGATTTCTGGAGGCTACACAGGCACTGGGTACTCGAATATCGTACCTGCAACTGCCTTCGTGAAATTAAATGTGCGACTAGCAGCAAACCAAGCAGTGAAAACTGTTCAAGAATTACTCATGCAATATGTCAAAGCGAATGCACCGAAATATGCGAAAGTTGAAATAGTTGATATTCAAAGTGATAACGAGCCGATTAAAGTCGATATTAATTCTGTAATGCACAAAAAATCAATTGCGTTGCTAGAAGAAGTATACGGCGACAAGGTATTGGTTGATTTTAGTGGAGCAACGTTGCCAATTGTCATTGATATTAAACGAGTATTCGGTGTTGATCCTGTCTTGATTTCCTTAGGAAACGACGACTGCAATATGCACGGTGTTAATGAAAACTCAGATATCGGACTCATTCAGAAAGGTTTGGAATTTTCTGGCAGATTGTTTGGGGAAGAGTAAGGTGTTAACGTCAGAAGCATTTTGATGATACGATACTTATAATGAGTGAGGTTATACAAATTGGGTGGGGAAATAAACCAACAAAAATCGATGAACTGAAATCAGGTGAAGGCGTTTATTCAATTCCAGGACGTGGTGTTCAGAAATATATTGTTGGACATTCTGACGGTAAGTCGTTAGAGATATATTCCATGGTCACGATTAACTTATTGCCGCCAGATCGTTTATACATACCGAGCGATAGAGTTGAAGTAGTCAGAAAATTGAAGATACTTGCAGAGTTCGTTTTTAAATCGTATGTGGAAGGGCAGCATTACGCAGCAGAATTGTGGGAAAGATCAGATATGTTTGCGCGTCAAGCTCAATTACCTGTGTTTATAGAAGACAGTTCCAGACATGGTTGGACTGAAATATATATGAGTAGACATCATGAAAATGCAGTATTCCTTGGCGAGAACAGTCGAAAAAACAAAACCTGGATCTATCGTCCTTAATACTTCCCCTTCTCCAACAAATACTGATACAAGTAGAATCCTTTTTTCGTTAAATATCCACGTTTGAAAAGTTCCGTTGCGTTATCGACGCCGATATAGCGAATGTGCCAAGGTTCATAGACATACCCAGTATATTGTTGCGAGCCGTTCGGGTAGGAAATGACGAATCCAAATTTATGAGCATTTTTCAATAAATAACTGGTTAATGTAGCGTTTGCTGAATCATACAGCGAGCATGGGTAATCACAGGCGACAATATCGACCGTAGTTCCTAATTGATGTTCGGACTGTCCAGGTTTGGCTGAATAGGTGTTTGCTTTGGCGATTGCTTGCGCTTCTGATAATCCACCGTTTTTCTCGCTCTGTACATAACTGTTAAACAACGAGTTTTGTATGTTGTATGAACGATACGACGAGGAAACACGAATCTTTGAAATACCGTTACTTTTTGCATCAGCGAAAAGCTTGGATAATGCCGTTTTGGTATCTGGAGTTACGGAACCACCACCGTTTAATCCTGTTTTTACGGTATATGGCGCATAGGTCGAAGGAAGAGAAAATTGCTTACTAACTGGAGCTAACCAACAATTGGAGCAAGATAACACACCAGAGGATGGTTTTGGTTTGGCACATAACGAGGCGAGCGCAGTATAGACGCCAGAAAATCGGTACTCACGCGATTCTTTAACATAAATGATAGGGATTGTTGCAACAATCGAGCAGTTTGATTGCACTAATGTGATGGTCCCAACTTGAATTGATTGTTCCTCTTCGTTTTCGGTATCGAACTTAATGGTCGCTTTTGCAGCTGTGCGGTAACTTAAGTCTGATAATTTCGTCGTTTTTGCAAAGTTAGGTAATTCTCCTGTAGTTACTAATGCTGTTGCAGTTTTTGAATCGTTTTTCGATAAAGAAGTACTCAATAATTTCCAGTGGGTTAAGAGGAGAGTCTCTAGTTCAGCAACATCTTTTTTGCCGTTAAACTGTTTTGGATGAATAGTATCTGACAATATTTTACCGGTTGCCGTGTAGCGGTAGACGTCTCGACCGTTCAGCGAAAGAGTGTGGTATTCAAGATCAAACAGTCCCATTTGCCCAATTGGGTAGAGGTATGATTGCCCGATTGGATATTGGTCATCGTCGGCAAAGGTTGTTGCAAAGGTATCTGGTGTTTCGACAGTTTCGGTAAGCGTGTCGGTTAAGGTGAGAAATGGAATGGTTGTCCCATACACGGGAGCTTCATTCTTTGTAATTTTGTGAATAAGCGCGGTCGCTTCTTCGACATTAGCAAAGTTCCCTGCTTGTAAGTTGTACCAAGCAAGTGTTCGATTAAGGGGAGAAAATGGCCATTCAAGAAGAAATGTGACCAGAGCACCAATCGCAAAGAGGGTGAGAATACTGGTTCTGATTGCTTGTGGCGAAATGGACATGGGGCATTATAGCGGAAAAGAAGCTTGGGCTCATTAAGAGTTATAAGGTAATTGTAAGCTTTGTTACGTAAATGTGATCTTTGGTAGATATTTGTAT
>CAZCKT010000009.1:0-19779 GCA_964499355.1 uncultured Candidatus Saccharibacteria bacterium
TTGTAACGTGAAACTGTATTGACTCTTAACAGCTCATCATTAATCCTTAATGTGATATGAGCGACCATCCTGATTACTAATCGGTCAAAATCATCTGGGTATTTTGCCTTTTCTTTAAACTTTTTAAGTAATTCACCGAAAGTTAAAGCCGGATCATCACAACCAGTAATAATTGCTCTATATAATTCCTTGATATATGGTTTCGATTCGTTTGAGAAGTTCCAAAACTCAGCATATGCATTATTTCCGTTCATGGAAATGAAAGCCTGCATTTGAATTAAATACGCTAAACCTTTTATATCAGAGACTGTGGGTGCTTTGTTAAAAAATCGCGTAAAGAGACCTACCATCTGTTCGCTTTTTCGAAACATATCACCATTTAATAGTAGCTCGCTTAATAACTGCGCCTGTTTCTGCCTCTCCTTACCAATGTACCCCTGAATGAACTCAATTGCCAAGTTTATTGCAATATTCAATTGCTCAGCAATCTCATTTATGGCTAAATTAGTAGGCATATTCACAATCTTATGAAATACTCCTTCAGGAATTAATAGGCTTGCATCTCGGAATAGTTTTCTTTGAGCATCAAGTACTGCTGGCAAATATTGATATTTAAATTCATTAATCGCTGATTGATTTAATGACATGTACGGATAGAGTAGTGCACCATAACGGCCAATTCTACCGTATATCTTTTGTGGTTCGGCAAGAAGTAAGCTATCGTTTTCAGCATCCCAAAGATTCAACCACCATCGTTCGATTGGACTTAACCTGATATTCTTGTTTTGAAAAATTTCGGAATTAGACAAAATCGCAATTGGTCGCATGTAGAAAGGTGAACGAATAATCTCATTCTCGCTTCCATTTACTGGTACCAAGAATTCCAGATAGCGCGAATTTGCAATTTCAACAAGTTGTGCAACCAAAAGCATATCCCCATTCACAGAATCGACCTCTGGTAAATATTCTAAACGTCCAATTCTATTCACGAGAAACGCTTTCAATTTCGGACCAACATCATTGTTTTGTGCAATTACCATTAGGAATTCGAACGGTAGAATTCGTTCCCCAATTATTGAATTTTTCAATAAAGTAATATCAATACCGAGAAGTTGAAGTTCATCTAGGACACTCGCAGGATCAAGATTTCCACCAGTCAGTTCAGTCCATACTTCTCGCAGGAATTTTGCTTCTTCCTCGATAAGCTCGATCGTAGCTGTATAAGGGTCACCTTTTGAAATAAAAAGACGCTTAACCAACTCCTCTGGCGTATCATTCTCAATTTCAATTTGTACATGAAGACGTAACAATAAGAAACCTGCATTATCAACAATTACTGGATCCGGTTCGGGTGAATTCAATGTATTAACAGCATCGCGCAAAGGTGCTTCAACAATTTCTGCTATCGGCGCGAGTTCATGCATAACAAACTCAACAGCAATGTCTGCGGAAGGCGTTAGAGTAGTAGCAAATAGAATTTCTTCACTTTGATGTAGCGCAAGACCACTGTATCTTCCATTTAATTGGTTCAGTAGGACCTCTATATTTCTCTCTTGTACATTCTTTTCGACATTATTTAATTGAATAAAATCAGGAGTGAGAGCGATCGGAATATGCTTTTTTAATATAAGATCGTACAGATTTTTACTATTCCTATTCCAGTCATCAGATTTATCTTTCTTATCTGAATCAACGAAATCCATTATTGCGACAAAATATCGTTGCTGCAGCTCTTCCGGAAGCTTCTTTAATTGTACTCGAAACGCATTAAGCGATGTACTTTCGATTAGTTTTTCTTCAAATTCAATATGCAAAACTAATGGTAAAATTCGTTTGTTAATCTCGGAAACTTCTTCTGGAGTTAATTGTTGAATGACTTCATTTACCGAATAGCTTTGCTGAATATCTTCGGTTATTTTCCCAGTTTTTTGCAAAAATGCCCGTACTTGCAATCCAACTTCTAGAAATCCCATATTTGGATCATCTATTTCATGAATCCCTTTTTCTATAGCAATATCAACGACTTGATTTGCCCTTTCAAGGAGAGGGATAATAACTTCCGGTTGTGATAAAACCTCAGAGTTAAAGGCCTTTGTATTTGTTGGATTCATGCAAACGAATTATACTATAAGCCAGTAAGACAAGCAATCTTCCATATGATATAATTCAATCAATTATCGGGGCGTAGTTCAGTTGGCTAGAACGCACGGTTTGGGACCGTGAGGTCGCGAGTTCGAGTCCCGCCGCCCCGATATTCCACATTTTGGCGTATTACTAAATTTATAAGTCTTACGTATGATCAAAGTTTTCGGTCACAAATCACCAGATACAGATGCAGTCTTGTCAGCAGTTGTTTATGCTTGGGTACTTAATAATGTCGCAAAAGTTGAAGCAACGCCGTATGTTAACGGCGAATTAACAAAAGAAACAAAGTTTGCACTTGAATACTTTAATGTTCCAGCACCTGAAAAACTTCCAGAACTTCAAAAAGATGACAAAGTAGTTATCGTCGATACCAGCAACCCAGAAGAATTGCCAGAATCAATCTCGCTTGCAAAAATTATAGAAATAGTTGATCACCACAAACTTTCAGGACTAAGTACCTCTTCGCCGTTAACGGTGACACTTCGTCCATTAGCTTCAACAACATCAGTAATTTTCTCGCATTTTCTTACAAGCAAAACCGACAACGTTGATAAAGGAATACTAGGATTAATACTCGCGGGTATTCTTTCAGATACACTTGAATTTAGAAGCCCTACAACTACTGAAGTAGATAAAGAAAATGCACGAATTATTGCCGAATTTCTAAACATCAACATTACCGAACTTGCGTCCAAGATGTTTGCTGCAAAATCTGATTTAACCGGTTACAGCGCGAAAGAAATTCTATTAATGGACAGCAAGGTTTTCTCAATCAAAGGACAAAACTTAAGAATTTCTGCACTAGAAACGACACTTCCAGAAGCTGTACTTGCTCAAAAAGACGCAATCAAAGTCGAGATGGAAGCAACAAGAGTTTCAGAAAACTTGAATGAAGTATTATTCTTTGTTATCGATATTCTCAACGAAGCGGCTACATTGATAGTTACAACTGAAACAGCGAAATCTATGTGCGAAGCAGCCTTTGGAGCAAAATTTGAATCGGGAAGCGATACCGTGCTCTTACCTGGTGTTTTATCCAGAAAAAAGCAGATTATTCCTGCCTTAGAAGCATAATCAGATGAATTCAATAGTACCAAGTGACATCAAAGCGATTTGTTTTGATATGGATGGCGTGTTATTAGATTCTGAAAGGGGATGGAGAATATATGGGAGTGATTTCTGGAATGATTGTGGGATTAAAGAGTTGCCACCAGAACTTTCTGAGCAAATTTATGGAATCTCGATGCAAGAAGAACATAAAATTCTCACAGAGGCAAAAGCACTAACTATGAGTTACGAAACGTATGTGTCAATGTATGACAAGTATTCGAAGATTGTCTATGAAAGCTCAAAATTATCAGAAAATCTAGAAGAAACTTTACAAAATCTACAATCTAAAAACATTAAGCTCGCAATTGTAACTTCCTCTCTTAGATCATGGGTTTCATTATTCTTGCAAAAATTAACAACCGAGAAATACTTTGACTTGATAGTTTCCATAGCAAATACGCCACTATTGAATCCGAAACCATCACCTGATGGCTACAATTATGCAGTAACTCAGCTCGGATTGTCGAAATCTTCTGTTGCAGCAGTTGAAGACTCAAATCGCGGAATAGCAGCTGCAAAATCTGCAGGGTTGTTTACCGTAGCAAGTTCGGAATTTATAAATGAAGATTATACTCAAACGGGATACGATGCCGTAATTCCTTATCTAAGAGAAATTGCCAATTAATTACTCAATGTCATTGGAGTAGTGTTTGTTGTGACATACTTTGTTCTGGTTACAGTAAAACCTTGATAAACTGCAGTAACAATCATATTTTTCATATTAATATTCCCTGAATTGTTTGATATGGCAACCTGACAACTCCCATCAATATAGGTGACAGTTAAAGTCCCTACATAGGTTGGCACTTTTGTTAGTTTGTACATGCCTTCTTCAATACAAGTTGAAACACGCGTATCCGCCATTTGACGATTAAAATAGGATTTTGTACTCATCGTAACATCTATTGCATTCGATAAAACCGCCATACTTGAAACAATCAGTAATGCACCGACAAGAATAACTGTAGTTAACGAAATATTAGCTGATAATCGACTACCTGAGCGCATAATAACTAGTTATTGTCTTAGTTAGTGTCGGAAACTTTTCTGCAGTAATAGTGATTGTAATTTTTGCACCCACATACGTATTTGGTTGAACAATAACTGGTTCAACCCTAAAATTGGTTACTTGTACAAACGCATCAGACAAAGAATAAATTGAGGTTCCATTCGTAACCGTAAACAGATTTCCATTCCTACGATATTCTAAATATCCTGTTGCAGAAGTTATTCTTATTTTTCCATCAGCATCATCAAATGTGCTATTCACACTATCAATAGTCAAACCTTTTTGAAACGTATCATTCAAGTGCTCTGTTATGAAAATTGCGTTTTTCTCAACCGCATTTTTAAATTCTGCATTTCTATTACTTTGTGACAGTGAAATAGCCCACGTTATGACCGAAAAGAAAATGACATTAAACAAAGCTAAATATAGAATTGTTTCTATCAAAGTGAAAGCTTTCAGTCTCATTTTTGATATGTTAATTCAATTGATTGAAGATACGCAGTACTCACTGTATCTGACGAAGTGAAGTAAGTCTTAAATTGTATGTATCTATTTGAACTGAGAATGCTTGGTAATGAAAAAAGTGATGTTCCGGTAAAATAGGTACCTGAAGTACCATCTGGTCCAACCCAATTTGCCCCTGTCATTGAGGCAGATTGAGACGCGCGCAACTGAAATCGCATCGTGGTATTTGCAGGAACTAAACCAACTGGTTCAAAAGTATAATATTGTGAAGTATTTGATGTAGAGTCGAAGATCTGTGACACATATTCTCCAGTTGGACCATACCCGTAACCCTCAGAATTACCGCCACCAATTCCACCTTTTATGATTCTGAATTCTTTTGATGTGTCTGCAGTCAACACATAAGTATAAACATCGCCATTTGTTTCTCTAATTAAAGAAACTGTATTAACACTCCAAGAAATTGATAATCCTCCACAGTGTTGAGGACTAGTCTCATTTTGTAAATTAACCACTTGATACTGCTCTCCACCAAGTAATCCAACAACAATAGCCCTATTTGATCCTTCTGGCGCTGTTACATCAATCGGAATCATACCTCCTGTACTGTATTGACCAATAGAACCACGAGTTCCAGATTTATTACTAACATCAATAACATGGAAATTGTGTGAATTGAATATTGCGAATGTAACAAGATATGCTCTTGTACCAGCTTCGTTAACATAAACAGAGACACCATTACTTGCTGAGACATTAACAATACCTGTTAATTGGGGATTGGCCGTATCCGCGAAATTGACAATAACCATCTCTCTGGAAGACGTTCCTGTTAATGTAATGTACGCATATGTGCCTCTTACGAAAATCTTGCTCGCATTTCCACCAAGTGCAAGCGAGGAGAGTTGCGTACGAGCACCGATTTTGGAAGTTATATCAAACAAATAAAGGGTAGAACCAGTAGTAACAAGTCCGACATTGCCCGAAATAGCAATACCATCAGCATTAGCTGTACCTGGAGCATTAAACGTCCCCACACTCGCATAGGGTGTAGTTGTTATGTCTACGATCACAACTTCCGACGCATCGGTACTTGTTGCAATATATGCGTAGGAATTATCTTTCACTAAATCGTTTGCAGCATGCGTACTGTTATAAGTACCCAAAACAGAGAGCGTTGGCGGATCGGAATGAGTAATTCTCAAATTTATAAACGTTTCATTATTTGCATTACTTCCTGCCCCAAGAATTGCGTTGCCTGTTGTTGCAGTCATGACATTTGTAAACCATGTATTTGCAATGTTATGGTTAGTCATTGTTAGAGAAGGATTACACCAATCTGCATATGACACAGTTTCCATCGTAACCTCTCCACCGGAATTATTAGTCGAAACTGTTGCTGTATACGTCCCTAAATCGAATTCAGCTTCTGTCGATTTAGTTATTTTTAACGTATTCCAATCAGAAACATAAACGGTATTCGAAACAGTATTAGTGATTCCTAGAAAATCAACCCAAGTAGCATTCATATTTATCGCTCTAGAATGCAAATCTGAAGTTCCTCCCGAAGTTACAATTGCCCCTGCCCCGTCTCTTGAAACGGAACTTATGGTCAACTTTACCGTAATACCACTATCCGTGACGCCATTATCTTGAAATGAATAACTATTATTGTGATAGACAAGTGACTTATCTCCAGCATTAGTATTACTAACAATTGACGACCACAATGCATCTTTATTTAAAAGAAGTGCATTACTTATTTCTTGTATTCGCTGTGACGCTACTATCTTGCTGCTTGAATTTCGAACAGCACGAACCGAATCGATTGACAATGTTGCAATTGAGGCAACAAGCAATGAGAAAAGCCCCATACTTAATAATAATTCCGCCAGACTAAATGCTTTTAGACGTTTCTGTAACTTCATAATCCGTAATAGGAGACAAGACCTTCCGAATTTATATCAATTCGATAAGTTTTCTTAGCGTCTGAAACTGTTAAGTATCCGTTTGTTGATGGTCTGAAAGAATTTACAGTAAATACTATTTCATTCCCTGAACTCAAATTTATCCCATTCAACGTAATCGGTTGGTTAAAAAAATAGGTATCTTGAGACGTTGCAGTAGCCAATGAAGTACCTGTATAGACAATATAACGATTTGAATATAAAGCAATCCCATAAGCATTATTGTTCAAGCCTGAGTAGGCATCTTGCTGCTGACGAAAGATCATATACGAGAGTGTTTTCGCCTCTGCATCTGCTCTAGATTGATTTATCAGGCGAAGTGAAAAAGGGAATGTCAGTACAACCATCATAGAAAAAATTGCCATGACTATTAAAACCTCAAAAAGACTTGCAGCTTTCATTAGTTATTGATTGCTGATGTTAATGAGTATATTGGTCCAATAATAATAACAGCAAGAAGACCGATCATTGACCCAATTAAAATAAGAAGCAGCGGCTCGATTAAAGAAGCCATGTTATTTGTTAATTCGGCGAGATCTTCCGAGTAAAAACCATACAAGTACCGTAGATTTTCTTCGAGTGTGCCACTTGACTCACCGAGTTCAATTAACTTTATAAAAGTTTCTGGAAAATATTTTTTATGTTCTTCAAGTGCAATAGCAAGCGATTTTCCATTTTCAACTTCTGCAGCTATTTTAGAAAGTATTTCGTTATACACCGAATTACTTGTTGTTTCTGCAGTTATACGAATAGCTCTAACCAACGGGATTCCATTAGACATCAAGACACCAATGGTACGCGCGACAGAGGTAAGTATTTGCAGTTTAACAACACGATTTACTATTGGAAATACTAATGAGATCTTGCTTAAGGATCGTTGACCTCGTTTCGTTTTGAAGTACAAGTACATCAATAAAGCAACAAAAAGTAATCCAGCAAGTATGTAATACCAGTTTAAGCGAATGAATCTGGTTACGAGCATAATAATAACCGTATACCTAGGAATATTCTTAAAGGTCAAAAATAGTGTTTCGAGCTTTGGTAAAACAAAGAATATTACGCCTGACATTTCTACAGCGGTTAAACACAATACAATCAATGGATAGAGGAGTGCACCGTTAATTTTCTTCTGCAGATCGTGCTTTTTCTTCAAATAATCAGAAAGGAATAGTAGGTTTTGGTCTAGGCCACCACCTTGCTCACCGACTTCAATAATGGAAATAATAATAGACGAAAAAACTTTTGGATATCGACGCATTGATTCTGCTAAAGAAACACCTTTTTGGATCGTTACATAAATGGCTGCAAATACTTTTCTTAAAATCGGATTCTCTGATTGCTCGGACATTATATTGACTGTATTCGCCAAACTAATTCCTGAACGCAACATTACCGACATATGCCTAATTGACATTGCAATGTTTAATTCTGGAACCTTATCAAACGAGCCCAGTTTAAATTCTTCTGGCTTTGGAGCTTCTACTTGTTTTTTACCTGACTTCTTAAGAGCAGCCATATTCAATACATCATACCGTTTTTCACTTGAGAATTAAAGAGAAATATACTAAAAAATTCTATTCACGTAATGTCGTAACACGCATGAGTTCATCGAAATCGATTAATCCACTCTTTATTTTTTCAACACCACTTTCAACAATCAACCTTAAGCCTAACTTACGCGCTAACGCAAACAAATCATCAACTGTTCCCTTTTCCGAAATTACTTTACGTAATTTTTCTGTCAATTCAAGTACTTCATACAATCCAACTCGACCTTTATACCCAGTATTACTACAAACATCACAACCGTTCTTTTTATAGAGAGGTTCATCTTCCTTGAAAAAGCCTCCGATATCGGGACGCACTTTTTGATAGTGATCTAACTCGGTCTTGGTTAATTTGTATTTCTGCTTACACTTTTCGCACAGTCTTCGGGTAAGACGCTGAGCAACAATTACGTTTACTGTTGAAGCAACTAGGTACGGTTCAATTTCCATATCAACCAAACGAGGTATCGTTGTTACGGAGTCGTTAGTGTGCAAGGTAGAAAGAACCAAGTGACCAGTCATTGCAGCGTTAATTGCGATTCTTGCAGTTTCAGTATCACGAATTTCACCAACCATGACAATATCAGGGTCTTGTCGCAAAATCGCACGCAGTCCGTTTGCAAACGTCATATTTGCCTTCACATTTACCTGAATGTGATTAACCCCATCGATATCATATTCTACTGGATCTTCAATCGTCGTAATATTTCGTTCACGAAGATTAAGGATTTTCAAAATCGTATACAATGTCGTGGTTTTTCCTGATCCCGTTGGACCTACTGCCAAAATCATTCCGTAAGGTTTATTGTAACTCTTGATAACTTTGTCGAGATCATCACCAATAATACCGAGCTCTTCGAGTGTTAATCCTTTTCCTTGCTGCGCAAGCAATCGAATGACGACTTTCTCACCTTTTGTTGTTGGAATAATTGAAATACGAGCATCAATCGGTGTACCCGCAATGTTAAAACGAATCTTTCCATCCTGCGGAGCAAAATGTTCATCTGTACGGATTTGTGCCTCTACTTTAATCTTGAAAAGAAGAGCTTCTTCAAGTGCTTTGTCAAAAAAGAAGGCTTCACGAAGTAGACCATCAACACGATAACGAACAACTAAATGTTTTTCGGTTGGCTCAATGTGAATATCAGAAGATTTCGCTTCAAATGCCTTAGTAATTAGGGTCTCTAAAAGGTTACCAACATCTTGAGTATCAACATTTGGCGTTAATTTCTTATCATCAGTTACTGGCTCAGGTTGTGTAACTGGAGCAGCTTCTGGTGCATCTGGGGTCAGCTTCATAAATCATTATAGCATTACAAAAGAAAGAGAGTAGACATAAAAAAAGGGGAGCCGAAGCCCCCCTTTTCACCGAACGGTGTAATCAAGCTATTTCTTGACTACGATTGTCTTTCCGTTCTCTGCGTTTGGTGCAGCGACCTGTACACGTCCACCAGTTGTCTGGCAGATTGTATATCCTGTGTTTGCAGCGGTTCCACCTGTTGGATCCTTTGGAATGTCTGCAATATAGGTATCAACCAATAGAGTGTAAAGGTTGATTGTTCCTACTGGAGGTGTTCCTGAAGTAACAGCACTAACGACAGCTGGAGTTGCAGTACACAATGGAATTGCACCGAAGTCTGCGAGTGAATGTCCTTGTTCAGAACCATATTGCCAAACAGCATTCAAAATTTGCTGGACATCAGCACTTCGTTGAGTGTTTCGTGTGTCAGCAAAGTTCTTTGCTGGGTTGATCGCGACGATTGTGATTGCGGCCAAAATGGCAATCAAACCGACGACGACTAAAATTTCAATAAGGGTAAAACCCTTAAGTGTCGCCTTTTTCTGCATGGGACAGGTTTATTTAAATTATACCTAGGACAGTATAAAGCAGAATCGAGTGAGAATGCAAGTTCTTAAAAACAAGTAATTTTGCTATACTCATTACTATGAGATTAGCACTGTATAGTGGTGGAACACCACAAAATAATCACAAACTCAACATTGCGGTTACTTCAATTCTAAATAATGAGCATATAAACGAAATCGTACTTATTACTACGCCAGTTGGAAAAGGAAATTACGCAATAACATGGGCGAATGAATACTTTACTGGGTATGGGAAATACAAATTTATACCATATTTTATTGATGCGCCTAATACAAAAGAATCAGAAGCGGCATTTGTGAACGCTAAAGCTATACTGCTAACTGGAGGTAACACGTATTATCTTTTAAAATACCTCAAAGAAACTAAGAACGGAGAATTCTTGCTAAATCATGCAAAGAACAACGCTTTAATGCTTGGGTTTAGTGCGGGTGCACTAGTGTTAACACCAACAATTAAAACAATGGAACAACCAAACCAAATATCAGCAGACAGCAACAAAGTAGGACTTTCTGATTTAACAGGACTTTCACTGCGAAAACATGAGTTATTTGTACATTATAACGAATCAATCGAAGAAGATTCAGAACTTCGAAATTACACGAGAAATAACCAACGTCCAATTTACGCACTTCATGATGGTGACGGTATTCTTGTGAATGGAGTAAAAGAGAGTGTCTTTGGAAATGTTGTGATGTTTGACAATGGAGAGAAAATTAAAATTTCATGTGATTGCTAACGTCAACTGTCTTCCCGCCATAAGACAATAATTCCTATAGAAACAGGGTCGCAAAAACGCTATACTGTCTTATGGACACAGAACAATTACTCAAAGAAGCGTTAAACCTAAGTGATTATCAAATTCTCGTGTATTTATCACTTCTCGAGAAAACGGGTACTGCTGGACAGCTTTTTAGAAGACTCAATATTAACAGAGCGACGCTATACCGAGTACTTGAAGAATTGACCAGTTTGAATTTAATTATTCGAAAGCAAATAAAAGCGAGAATGTTTTTTGAAGCTTTACACCCGGAAGCTTTAAATGAACTTTACGACAAACGTCGAATCTCATTTGAAGAGAAGGGGAGAGCTTTAGAGCGAGTTGTCCATGAGCTTCTGAGAAAGGCTACAGCCCAACCAACTGATGCATCTATAAGTATTGAGAAAGGGATTCACGCTCACTTTAGAAAAATGAAGCTCTTTGCCAGCTGTAAAGAGAAATTACTTCGGCTAAAAGTAAGCAGCGACTCTTCAATTTATGAATACCAGAATTACCCAGAATCAGGAGATTACTCAACTTTTCAGAGAGAGTTTACTCGCGAGTTGATTGCAAAGGAAATTCATACAAAACTACTCACCACGGCAGCGTTAGGTCCAAAACAAAAAAATTATAATGTGTCTGACCCTGAGCAATTAAAAGAAGCTCGAATTTTCCCCGATGATATCCTTCCAAATATAAGTTTCGCCGTTTTCGATGATTACGTTATCTTTACCGAACGTCATGGAAATCCTGAATCAATGGTTATCATAACTATTCGAAACGAACTGACGGCTACATTTATGAAAACTTTATTCGATTTTATTTTTGATCGAAGTATTGTTTCGTATAAACAATTACCAATCCCAACATTTCAGTCGAATGAAAATGCAATAATGCCAGTACTTGGAATTGGAAGTTCAGGTATTGGAGGGTATTGGAATGGTCTACATCCCAACATAGATGATGTTAGTGATATTGACCAAATTCGTCATGCGATGTCAAAAGGCAGTAACTACATAGATGCCTGTTTATTGTACGGTGAAGGGCATACAGTTGAGGTCATAAGTAAAGCAATACGGAACGTACCAAGAAATGATTTATTCATCAATGCAAAGCTTACTCGAGTCAACAACAAAGTACTCCAATCAATTAAAGAAGTAGAAGAGCAATGCAATCGTTACTTAAAGATTCTTGGAACAGAGTATGTTGATCAATTTCAGATTCACAGTGCAAAATCACTTGGCAATGTGCCACAACATGAAGTAATAGAAAAAATTGGAGAACTTATAACTGCTGGAAAAGTTAAACACTGGGGAGTAAGCAATTATTCAAAAACGGAGTTAACAAAAATTCAAGGTATTATTAAAGAGCCACTACATTCGAACGAGATCCCTTTCGGAGTTTTCTTTAGAGATTATGAAAAAGACGGCACTATCGAATACCTGAATAAGCAAGGAATAACGACAATCGCATATTTCACCATTAGGAAAGGCGGACTTCTTGTCGATCAGTTTTTTGGCACCGAGCAGGACTCATTATTGCAAAAGTTAGCGACAAAATACCAAAAAACCGCGACTCAAATTGCGATTAATTGGGTTATACATCATCCAAAAACACTAGCGCTTATAAAAGCAACCAATGGAACACATGTTAATGAAAATTTTGGTTCAATAGGTTGGGAGATGGAAAAAGGGGATTACGAATTAATTACCAAACTTTAGTTTGCTCGTCTTATCATCCCTAAAAATTCGGGATAAGAAACTGCAATATATACCGGATCGACATCGAATTCGTCAAAAGCAGCTTGCATAAATCCTAATTTTTTATTATCTAGTCTGCTCAAATCTCCTTGTTGGTATGCATTAACTATGCTTAATCCAAGGGAATTGTTACTGTAAGCTGTTGTATGATCTGAATAACTACGACATATAACTGGAATAGGCTTATCACCATCAACACAAATCAAAAAATCTACCTTTGCCCTACATTTGGTCGCAGGAGAGGGTAATTTCAATTTATATGTCCCTTCATGATCACGAGCAATTTTGCTCATCATAGCGGCGCATATAGCAGCATTTACTAAAAATGCTTTGTATGAAAGTAGTTTATTTCTAAGATCCTCACTTGTTTCCTTTCCTAACTTGATTTTTAGATCGTCAATTATATCGGCGACTGTTCTTGCTGTTATTTCATTACTTAAAATTCCTACAATTACTCGAGCCTCTAGCGCTTTTATCTCTTGAGCAGCTTTTAATTTTGCCATTTCATTGTAACTTTCAGGTTTTTCAGCTTTCTCTTTAGCTTCTGATGCAATGCAATATTGATTAAATACATTATTTACAATAAAAGGATCAAAATCATTTTCAACAAATGGTACAGTTGGTGTGCCTGTTTCAACTAGGAATTGATTCTTGCGTGAGAAGCTTTGTATAACATTCCTGCCCATATTTCGGCGTATTATATCAAAATTGACGAAAAATTGCACTACCGTTATACTGAACTCTATAAGCTAACTGCCTGGATGAATGCAAGAACAATATCTCTATATAGATAACAAAGACGTTTTTAATGGACAATACATGCTTGCTGTGTTTAAAGTTGTTCCCTATGGCGATATCACCTTAGAAGATGTTGCGACCGAAATTGCAGCAGAATCTTCAACAGGATCAAACCTTAAAGTTGGTACACTAACTGCATTTTCGGCAAGCAATGATGCACGCGTTTACAAAGTCGATCACGAAAACAATCTTGTCTATATTGCATACCCATGGGTTATATTCGATCGTGGTGGAAATGTTCAAAACATAATGACATTTATTGCTGGAAACGTATTTGGTATGTCAGAACTTAAGGAGTGTAAGTTACTAGATGTCTGGTTCCCATCACAAATGTTGGATCAATATGATGGTCCATCAGTAACATTAGATGACATGCGTGATTACCTGCAAAATAACGACAAACCTGTTCTAGGAACTATTATTAAGCCAAAGATTGGACTTACGTCAACAGAATATGCTGAAGTTTGTTACGATTTCTGGGCAGGTGGTGGCGATTTCGTTAAGAATGATGAACCTCAAGCCGATCAAAACTTTTCGCCATTTGAAAAGATGGTTGTTTCTGTACGAGAAGCAATGGATAGAGCAGAAGACTTTACAGGAAAAACTAAAGTCCACTCGTTTAACGTGTCCGCATCTGATTTCGATACAATGTTGAAGCGTGCTGACTATGTTACCAGTATTATGAAGCCTGGCAGTTATGCCTTCTTAGTTGACGGTATTACTTCTGGTTGGACTGCAGTTCAAACAATTCGAAGACACTTCCCTCACGCATTCTTGCATTTCCATAGAGCCGGTCACGGTGCATTCACTCGAGCAGAAAATCCGATCGGTTACTCAGTATTAGTCCTTTCAAAATTTGCTCGACTTGCAGGTGCCTCAGGAATTCACACTGGTACAGCCGGTATTGGTAAAATGGCTGGGGATGCACGAGAAGACATAACTGCAGCGCACGGAATACTACGATTGAAATCGAAAGGACATCATTTTGATCAAGTTTGGAGTGAAATCCCAGAAAATGACTTAGATATCGTTGCAGAAATAAAAAAAGAAGAAGAACTTTGGGCGAAAGGAGCTCATGGTATCGCAATGTCTCGAGCAACAGGACTTGATACATTCCTTGAAAGAAAGATGTCTTGGCGTGTTATCGGAAAAACAGCACCGATTATTTCAGGTGGGCTAAACCCAGTTCTATTGCCACAATTCCTCGATGTCATTGGCACCATTGATTTCATCACAACAATGGGTGGTGGGGTACATTCTCATCCAATGGGAACAAAGGCAGGTGCAACTGCTGTCATTCAAGCATATGAGGCATGGAAAGCAGAAGTTACCTTAGAAGAGTATGCAAAAGAGCACCAAGAACTTGACGAAGCTATAAAATTCTTCAACAAACACGGAACCCAAGCTCACCGAGTAGACAATTCAACTGTTTACCACAACGAGAACGCAATTTAGTACACAGGGTATAATTGGGAATGCAACAACCGCTTGCGTTTCGAATGCGACCAGTATCACTCGATGATTTTGTTGGTCAACAAGAGATTGTTGGGGAAAATGGTCCACTCAAATCGTTTATTGACTCAGAAAATATACCCAGCATGATTTTTTGGGGTCCACCTGGCACTGGAAAAACGACACTTGCCGAAATAATTGCTCAGACTGTAAATGCAGATTTTCATCGACTTTCAGCAGTTACAGAAGGGAAAGATGCATTAAAGAAAGTGATTGTTCAGGCACAGAAAAATTCAATTGAGAACAAAAAAACAATTCTATTCATCGATGAAATTCATCGATGGAATAAAGCACAACAAGATGCATTGCTGCCATTTGTTGAATCTGGCGCAGTAATTTTGATAGGCGCGACCACTGAGAATCCAAGTTTTTCTGTTATATCGCCATTATTATCCAGATCTCGCGTGTTTATTTTCAAAGAACACCAAATCCCTGATATTATTACCCGTCTTAGTTCCGCAGCAAAACTTCTCGACGTTTCAGTCTCCGAAGAGATAGTTGCCTATATAGCAGAACTAGCCAATGGTGACATGCGTTTTGCGTTAACATCTTTTGAACTAGCCACACAACTTGCAGGAAAAAAGGAACTTACAAAGAAAATCGTCGAAGATGCAATGCAAAAATTCCTGAGATATGACAAGCTTGGGGAGGAACATTACAACATAATTTCTGCAGTACACAAAAGTCTAAGGTCTAGTAATCCATCTGCTGCTGTATATTGGATAGTCAGGATGCTGACGGCAGGGGAAGATCCAATGTATATCGCCCGAAGACTTGTACGTTTTGCCTCTGAGGATATAGGTAATGCACAGCCCAATGCACTTCTACTTGCAAACCAAGTTCTTGATACCTGTAAAAACATTGGAATGCCTGAATGTGGAGTCGCCTTAGTCCAATTGGCAGAATATCTTGCCAAAGCGCCAAAAAGTAATGCATCGTATATGGCATATCAAAAGGCCACAGAGGACGTAAAGCGTTATGGAAATCTACCAGTGCCAATCCACTTTAGAAACGCTCCAACAAAATTTATGAAAGAAATCGGTTATGGAAAAGGCTACGAATACGATCACGATGTTGAAGGAAAAAAATCAACACAAGAATGCTTTCCTGACGAATTGAAAGGTCGAGATTATTACAAGTAATTACTTCGTATTGAACCAATCAAGAACGTCATTCATATACTCTGTATCAACGTCCCAATGAATTTTTCCTTTTAATGTTACCACTGTCACTGGCGTATTTTGTTTTTTGAAATATGTTTGTAACTCCTCAGTTACCCAATACGGAACATTAGCGTCTGCAGTTCCATGCCAAATTTTTAAGGGGACATTCTTGAAAAGTTTAATCTGTTCCGCTGTGTATGTTTCTACTTGCTGTGCAGGTGCAAGCAAGGCAATTCGGGTTACCTCTTTCGGATACAACACAACATGCTTCATGGCTGGCATTCCTCCCATACTAAACCCCAAAACGTAAATTTTTCCTGATGTAAGGTAATTTTTGTTCACATAATTAATTAGTGTGCGTGAATCTTCAACTGCTGTTTTACTCCCATAATTATCTCCGTGTTGATTCGAGGCAAGAAATATTACATTATGCTTTGTCATAGTTTGACCATACAACCTCATATTTTTCATTACTTCATCCTTAAAGTTTGTTGTAATTTTTTGAGTAGAACCGTGATAATACATAATTACGGATGGGGGGTTGTCTTTTTCAATTGTTTTTGGGACAGCAACATATCCTTGTTCACCTCCCAATTTAGGATATTCCTCTATAAAACCCGACATTCCTGTCGGTGTAAATCCATCATATGTTATTGCTTCAGGTGTAACTTCCGGCGTTGTTGTCGCTATAACACTCTGCGTAGCTGTTGGTGTGGGTTCAACGGAATTGCGTATTGCTTCTCTTGGACCAGCTAAAAATTTTGCTGTTAGCAAAACTCCGACAATAAGAATAGTAAGGAGAATTACTCTTTTATATTTCATCACTAATTATACTGCCTAAGACAAAGAATGATAGAATGACAAGTGCAAGAATTCATAGCAGCAATTAATGACAATACCGGAAAACAAATTACCATTGTTTTTTACAGAAAAAATGATGGCGTCATCTCCCAAATGGCAGATGCAGTCTATACACTCTATATTTCATCTATCGTAAATACAGAAAAAGATCTAGATTTAACCCTCACGAATGGGGCAACCAGTGACGGAAAAACTGATGTTCATGTGAAAATACCACAAACAGCATCTTTTACTAGCGTTACATCCTCCGAATGGCATGTAGAATTCGACACTCCAACAACAAGACAAGTTATAAAAATATTATTTCCAGCAAAAATTGTCGAAACTCCAACACAGGTTCACGTAAATAAACCTTCAATAAAAGAAATACGAAATGAAAAAGATGAATTAGTTCGACTTTATATCGAAACTCCAGAAGAAGGGGCGACAATGCAATTCTTGAATCAAATTAGTCAAGTAATTGATCAACTTATGAAGTCTTGGAATATCATTAGAGTGACGACTGATAATTCCGAAATAGAATTCAAAGACAAATCAGTAAAATATGATTCTATTGAATTAGTTACAATTCCTGGGAATAACTTTTTTGAATTATATGTTGAATCTGAGCAGGGTATTGAACAGTTGGAAATGGCAACGACAATCTCAATAGATATAGAACACAATGCCATTGAATATACACTTGACGATGTTTCTTATAAGGTTTCTAAATCACTATAATAATGAAAAAACAACTCGAGATTATCAACATTCTCGCGACATTCATATTCGTAATCATCACGTTTGCGTACTTTGAATCATTTGGCGAATCTGGAATATTATTCTACTTGATTCACACTCCGCCACTTTTGTTTCTTGTTCCACCAACACTGTTTATTTTGTATCAAATCCTTGTTCTAAAGCATTTTCCTAAACTTCCGGCAATTTTTCTTCTAACTGCTTTCGCATACTTGTTATTCTTTGCGGCACGTTCACCAAACCTAAATACAACACGTATTTTGGACGAAACAGCAAAAAATCATTTACGCGTTTGTTCCTGGAATTCAGCATATTTCTTTCAATGGGGAAGAGATGCAGGATTTACCAAACTTAAAAATGCAGACTGCGATGTCGTATTGCTTCAGGAAGTCTGGGATTCCGGAAATGAAAAACAAACGATTGAACAGTATAGAAATCAGTATTTACCGAATTATGCTGCTTTTAGCAGCGGTGAATTTGTCATTTTCGCTCGTAAAGAATTTGTCGCAGTTTCAACAGAATCGAAGCATGGTGGGTATTTTTCACTTTCAACACTTATAAATCAGAAAAAATTAAACATTATGTCAATTCATTTATGGAATCCCATCACATCAAAACCTGTAGATATTGAAGGAAAAGTTGAGAATATACCAGCAAAGATTGCGAGATCAGATCAGAAAAACGAAATTCTTAATAAAGTACAAACTTTATTAGACCAAAAGGATGAAATTACTCTTATTGCCGGCGACTTTAATACAATGGAGAATGGAAAAATTTTACGTGATATTTTAGCTACAAAATCCGATGCTAATGCACTCAACTACCTGTCATTACCTCTATGGAAAAATAGGGCAACATATTCAACTAATCTCCGACTTATTGCAATAGATCACGTTTTTATAACAAAAGGTCAATATCCGACATCGAGGCTCCAAACTTCTTGTGAAGTTAAAGCATCTGATCACTGTTTGCTGATTGTAGATCTCATGTTATAATTCACTTGTCATCGATACGTACGGGCAGTTAGCTCAGCTGGTTAGAGCACTTCATTGACATTGAAGAGGTCACAAGTTCGAATCTTGTACTGCCCACCAACACTTCTCCAAATAATTTTTCAAGTAAAAAATTGTTTTCCCATTGACTAACCTATAATTCGATGTAAAATAAAACCGTACATGTCTTAATTAATTTTCTTATAAGACTAATAATTATGTTAAAACTCCAGCAAACCATCACAAAGCTTACGGCAATAACGCTTTTGCTTTGGGTATATATCTTCGCACCAATGATGACCCTTTCATTGCTAAATCCCGCAAGTGCATCTTCAAATAGGAATAATGAAGAACGACGAAACAATAATCACCATGAACACGAGAATGACGATGAAGACGAAGACGAGGATGAAAATGATAACGAGCACGAGGATCATGATGAGCACGAAGATGACCATCACCATGGAACACCAACCCCAACACCTACCTGCACGCCAACAATCACACCGACTGCGACTCCTACAACGACACCTACCGTTACAGTAACACCTACTACAACACCAACAATTACTATTACGCCAACAGAAACTGTAACTCCAACAACTACTCCTACAGTTACCCCAACAGAAACGGCAACTCCAACACCAACCGCTACACCTACTGAAACAGTTACCCCAACGACCACACCGACCATAACTCCAACAGAAACCACGACACCAACGCCGACTGCAACACCTTCAGAAACTGTTACTCCAACAACAACTCCAACTGTCATTCCAACTGAAACTGTTACTCCAACAACCACGGCAACTGTTCCACCTACAACAACTCCAACAGCGACACCAACGGTTGTTACACCAAATGATGATGGAGACAATACAATTGCAGAAGTACCACCAGTAACAAAGCCAACCGTTACTCCAACTCCAGCACCAGAAGTATTAGGTGAAAGAACATGTAATAATCAAGTAAAACTAATTGGAATCACTTACGTTGATACAAACAAAAATGGGAGTTACGATTTAGGAGAAAAGTTGCTTTCCAACATCACCGGAAAAGTCACCTAC
>CAZCKT010000010.1:0-19435 GCA_964499355.1 uncultured Candidatus Saccharibacteria bacterium
TCCTGAATTCACATAATCAATTCGGTCAACTCGTCCTTTAATTCTTGCTCCCGATACAACCCCTGTTAATTTATGTTCCGTTTTTACTGGAACCACTAAGTTGCACCCATATTTATCGTAATACATAGCAAGATTTGTTTTACCTTTTTCTAATAATTTTGCTTTTTGAGAGGTTCTTAACGGATATGTCTGGAGTTTTTTCGCAAATACATCAAAGAATTCAGTATGAGAAAGTGGGACCAAATCTACTTTAACAGATCGATATAATTTTTCAAGTGCATCATGATACGCATTTCCATAAACCAAGGCAGGTGACATTGCTGCTGGTATTCGTAAAAGATTACCAAGTAAGAACTGCATTGGGCATTCCAAATAATTGTTCAATCCTGTTGGATGCAAGTCGAATCTAGAAACAATACTGCGAATAACGTCACGTTCATCTATAGAGTTGATATACACCGTATTAAAAGGTCGTGATGCAAGCAGTTCCGCGACATGTTCTTGCACAAGTTTCGTGTATTTCGTTACGTTTAGTCTAAAAATATGATTCTTAGGAATTTCATCAATAAATTGGGAATGGTGAACTTCTTTGTCTTTTCCAAATGTTGAAGAGTACACATCTGCAAAACTTAAATACACTTTCTTTTTTGCACGAGTCATCGCAACATAGAGGAGTCTTCGGTCTTCTTCTAAGGTGTCTAATTCACCTGTTTCTGACATCAAAGAATTTGGCAACGATAAATTGCTTCTCACTTTTCTGTGATCCCATTTTGAGCTATACAGCTGCGGAATAAATACGGTATCGAATTCTAAACCTTTTGATGAATGGGCGGTCATCAACTGCACCCCTTTTTCCTGAACGCCAAGATCCTTTTCTTTAATCGGTAAATGGAATTGATCCATTAAATCAATTGCTGACAAGAAGTCTGCAAGTGACATATCAGGTTCACTAACATTCAATGCTTTAACTTCAGCAAAGAAGGAGTTTAAAGCATTCAAATGCTTAATTTTATTCTTATCTTCAAGCACGAAGTCGAGTAGTCCTGATTCGTGCATTAAAATTTCGAGCATTTTCACTAAAGGTTCTCGGAATGATTGAGAATACCAAGTTACAACTTTGTCAAAAAATGCAAGTAACTTCTCCTTACCTTCTGCAGAAATTCCCAAGGTACTCAAATCAACTCCCGCAGTGTTTCCAGCAATATACTCCCAGAATGTTTTCACACGATTTTCTGGGTACGCACGTCCAATCTTCAATAAATCAAGCTTCGGAATTGCTAAATACAAGAAGTGCAGAATTTTAACAAGCAACAAATCATTGACTTCTTCGGTCCCAATTAAGGTGACAAGACGAACTAAATCTAACAACTGCTTTACATACATATCTTCTAGTGCATTATCGCCAGCTTTTCGAACATAGGGAATCTTCTTACGTTGCAATACATCGACGATAGCATCCATATCTGCATTGTTTCTTAACAGTACTGCAATATTTTCATACTGTTTTGTTTTCTGGTGACTTACTAATTGCTTTATTTTGTCTGCAATAAAAAGATTCTCTGCTTCGCCTCGATGGAAATGTGCCAATCGCACTTTTTTCTGTTTATGCGCAGCATGAGAGAGTAGCGTCTTATCAATAGTCCCAAGCGATTTTTCCAAAGATTGAGAGTTATTACGGATGAAATCGCGCGATGCATCCAAAACTCGTTGCTGAGAACGATAGTTGTCAGTTAATGTAATGACTTTCGCATTTGGATATTTACCAAGATAATCAACAATATTCTTTACAGATGCACCCTGAAATCGATAGATTGCCTGATCGTCATCACCAACGGCAAATATATTGGCTTCCTCACCCCAATATTCTGCTAATGCAAATAACAATGTATTCTGAGCATCATTTGTATCTTGATATTCGTCAATCATTAAATACTGATATTTCTCTTGTAAAGTAGCGCGTAATTCATCGTTTTCTTCGAGTGCCTTAAGAACGACGAGGATCATATCTTCATAGTCATAGCGCTTCTTTTCAGTCAATAATTGTTGATAGTGATCATAGAAAACTAAAACTTCTTCGTACTTCGCAATTTTCTTTTCTTGATCTGCATATTCTTGACGTACTTTTACTCCTTTATCTGGCCCTCTAGTTACATATTTTTCCATTCCGTGTAAGTCTTCACGCCCTTTTTCGATTGCTTCAGTTAACCGTTCCGGAGTTATATATTCACGCTTCATCGTCGAAATTACGGACAACAGATCTGGAATATACAAATCTTTCGAATTGACAGGTGCTAAGTGCTGGTAGGATGCATGTTCTAATATCTGCTGAGTAAACTTAATACGTTCGATATCATTTAATGCTGAAAAACCTTGAATATTTGAGAAATACTCTCCAAACTCTTGGATAACCGTGTTACAAAAGCCGTGAATCGTTGTAATTTCCACATTGTACGCAATAGGTCCAATAAGCTCGTACAATTTCTTTCTCATCGCGTACACACCGGCTTCAGTAAAGGTCATCGCCAGAATTGACGTTGGTTTGGTATCAGTAGAAGAGAGTATGTGCGCGATTCTGTACGTTAACACGGTCGTTTTACCTGTTCCAGGGCCAGCGACAATCAATAAAGGACCATCCAGAGTTTCTACCGCTTCACGTTGAGATTTGTTTAGTGTTGATAATTCGAGCATAGAGTATTGTAACACTCTAGCTAGGTAATTCTCTGAGCGTATGCAACAATACGAATAGGCGATTTTAGGTGCTTACACGTATACAAAATGATATCCGCATTATAATCAGTCAACTTTGTGTTCTCTTCCATGTGAT
This sequence comes from uncultured Candidatus Saccharibacteria bacterium, assembly GCA_964499355.1. Taxonomy (GTDB): domain Bacteria; phylum Patescibacteriota; class Dojkabacteria. Next base: position 2,825 of record CAZCKT010000010.1, read on the forward strand.
AAATCTTGTACACGAATGCACGCTGTCCCCAAATTAATTGAAACGTATCTCCTTCTTTGAGGTTTGGTAAATTCGCAAACGAGCTTGTTTTTCTAAATGTTGAGGACCATTCAATATATCCATACCGATGCGCTGCCAAAATAATTGGAGAATCATTCTTTAATGGAGTTCCAAACTCAGGGACTCGCCAAACTCCATTATAGAGTGCTTTTTTCGAATCAGTTCCTTCTTGGAGTACAGTATTAACGCCGATTTTTGGAATCTTTAACGTATTCTGTGCTGGCAAAGATGCATCAAACTGAGGGAGCTTCAGATCTGGTCTAGGAGTTCTCGTAACAACAGGAGTTGGAGTTGGCCCAGTTGCAGTAGTTATACTTGGCGTAGGACCTACGACTGCCCCAATTCCAATAAATCCAGTTAGCGTTTCAACTTCATCTGAAGTTGCTTCAACATTTACACGATAATAAACCCAAGGTAATGCAGGGATTAGCAATAAGATAGTTCCTGCAGTTATTAATAGAAATCCAAGATAAGACAATACAAACGAAATATCCTTTAAGGTGCGATGTCGTTGAATTGCCTCGAGTGCCATAAAAACATTATAGCAAGAATCGCCTAGATAACTAGCGGTTAATTATTATTTATCGCTTGACTGATTTCTTTGAAGCAGTGAGTATTCGTGCTCCCATGAATGCAATAACACCGATGACATAAAGTGCTCCACCAATATAGTAGAAAATATCATCTGCGAAACCTGTTTCGGATGGAGTGTGGGTTACTGAAGGTGTTCGTGTAGGAGTTGGTGTAGAAGTTGGCGTTGCAGTAGGAGTAGAAGTCGCCGTTGGAGTAGCGGTTGGTGTTGGTGTCGCAGTTGGGGTTGGAGTAGCGGCAAGTTTTACAGTCCAAATTGAAGATGCATCATTAAAATCATTATCCGCGCCATCAGTGCCTGCAGAATCTGCCCAGCAAGTAATTGAAGTATCTCGAGGTGCAACACGTTCAGTTTGTTTAAATAGAGAGTATCCACTATCGATCAAATTGTACGCGGTAGAACCGTCTGCTACTGCAGCATTATAAAGATCTTGCTTATCTATTACAGCATAATAAATCTGACCGTTAAAACATCCCGTTCCACATTTGTATTGATTTGGAGACACATTACTTGGCATCCAACGAGGCATTGGCGTACAGGTCGAATATGAAGAATTACAGGTATATAGTTCATAACGGTAGGTTTGTGCAGCTGGATCAGCTGGACGAGTGTCGATAAGATCGTTTCCGCTATTAGCTTTTGTTACTGTATTTACAACTGTTCCGTTTTTCTTGACGATAACCTTAATATTTCCGCCCATATCAAGGTACATTTTTACGGTTTCATTTGCCTTTGCTTTTACATCTACATAGCTTTGTGTTTTGTAATTTGCATTGTTACAACTCAGGTTCTGCTGTGCGTGAACAGGAGCTGTTGCAGCAATAACTACACCTAAGGTAATGACCGTAAATGAAAATATCATGAATTTTTTAATCATGAGCTATTTTATTACAAGCACCAAGCAATCGCAACAGGCAGAAATAGGGGGGAGGGGTTGCAAAAGTAGCGGTCCTATAGTATAATTTACCTATGAAAAATACTGCAACAAAGAAATTTGTCTTGGTGGCTGCCGTTATGGCCGTCTTTATGGGCTTTAAGCTCGTATTAGCAGATGGTCAATCAACATCAAGCCCATACCACAATCCAGTAGATACAGGCGTCAATCTTGATGCTTCATTGATCTTAGGAGCAGGTATGTACGGTGTTGGCATCTTAATGACCAGCGCTTCAAAGGCAATCAACTCAAAAATCAAAGAAGCTTAATTTTAAGCAACTCCCCATGAAATTTTCACTGGTTATACCAGCGAAGAATGAAGAGAAACGGATTTTATTACCGTTGCTTGATTATTACGCTGCATTACAACGAAGATTCGGACCAAGTCAGTTTGAGATTCTTATTGTCGTCAATAATACTACCGATCAATCGGTAAAAACTCTAAATACAATAAAGAAATTACTCAAAGCTGAAGAGATCCGTATTTTTGATATAGGAAAAACTGAATCAAAAGGTAGAGCAGTTGTGTATGGTCTTAAGAAAGCAAAAGGTAAAGTTGTAGGATTTACCGATGCTGATGGTTCATACAATTCACATGAAGTAATGAGAATGTATAGAAAGTTAATTGTATCGCATGCAGATGCAGTAATTCCAAATAGGTATTCAAACGAGAGCACTCTTGTAGGTCAATTACCATTCCTACGAAAAGTATATAGTCGAATTTTCAACTCTATTGTAAGAAAATTATTTGGTATCAAGTTCAAAGACACTCAAGGTGGGTTGAAATTGTTTACACGAAATGCAATCAAACAAATTATTCCACAAATAGTGACTTTTGGTTGGGCATGTGATGTAAATATGCTTGTAGCATTAAAAAATAGCGGGCTTTCAATTGTAGAAAGTCCAATCGAGTGGACACAGCAAGAAAATAGTCGATTAACAATTCTTGGTAGTGGAGTAGAAATAGCAAGAGAAATATGGTCACTTGCGGCACATCAATATGTGACGAAACATTTAGTTGCACTTTCTCTAGCAAAAAACTAGAATAACCGATGAGTAAAATTCTCTGGTTTTCGTGGAAAGATATAACAAATCCTAATGCAGGTGGGGCGGAAGTTGTAAGTAACGAGATTCAAAAAAGGTTAGCTTTGAAAAACACTCTAGTTTTAATAACTAGCAGTTTTCCAGGATCAAAAAAACGTGAACGTATAGATAATATCGAGATAATTCGACTCAACTCACCGAGATCATTCCTTCCATTAGTTAGCTTGATTTACTACATTTTTTTCCTGAGAGGAAAATTTGAGTTAATTATCGAAGAAATCAATACTGCGCCATATTTTTTAGGTTATTTTAAGAACAAAGAAAAAATTTACCATTTATATCATCAACTTGCTGAGGAAGTGTGGAATTACGAAACACCGTTTCCCTTAAATTATATCGGAAGATATATATTGGAACCTATCGCTTTGAAGTTATCCAGTTTCAAAAACGATTTAACCTTTGCGATGTCAAATAGCACCAAAAAGAGCCTCCAAAAATATGGTTATCACGAGGACAAAATCAAAGTCCTCCCCGAGGCTACGAATATCATTGGTCTTAACCAATCAGAACATGCAAATAAGGCATCACAATTTACGGTCCTTTATTTTGGGAGTATGAGGCGTATGAAAAGACCGGAGCACGTAGTCGAAGCATTCGCCATGGGGTTAAAAAATACATCTGCGAAATTAGTACTTGCTGGAACATTTATACCTAATAGGAAAAAATTAATAATGGACTTGATTCATAAAAACGAATTAGAGTCACAGACAACAATTATTGAAGGTGTTTCTAATTCTCAAAAAAGAGAAATTTTCAATAAAGCACATGTAGTATGCATGACAAGCATAAAAGAAGGTTGGGGACTTGTGATACTTGAAGCCGGATTATTCGAAACGCCAGCAGTTGCATATGATGCGGATGGACTTAGAGACGCCATTATTAATAAAAATACCGGTATTATTGTAAAAAATGGGTCAATTGAGAATCTGGGTAAAGCGCTTAAATTCTTGTTTGATAATTCAAAAATAACTGCACAAATGGGGATCGCCGCAAGAACTTATAATGAATCATTTTCATTCGATAAAACTTATGCACAATTTGAAAAGCACATTAACTAGGGTATTACCTTACATTATAATTCTATCCTTTTTATTGCTATTCGCTATTCTAAATTTCTCTAAAGGAACAATCATTTTTGGTCTCGATAATGCATCACCGTATTTCGATTTCAATGTAACAGTTCAGCGTATTCTTAACTCAGATAATATATTTCAATATGGCGGTGTTATATTTGCATTACCATTTACAGCTCTGCGATTGCTTAACCTGAATAGTTCTATAATTTCTCAGGCTTTTATCTTATCCTCATTGGCATTAGGAATTATCAATTTCTTTCGACTACTTTCAGTCCAGAAGTTGAACTTTCAAACCAAGCTTGTTCTCCCTATATTACTAATCGCGAATCTGGTTCCAATGTGGATTTTCTCGCAACCTACTTTCTTATTTGTAGCTTCGTTTGCTGGAATACCAAGTTTGATTCTTTATCTAGGTAATAGTGAAAAAAAATTCATAGGTAAAATTCTCATACTCTTTGGTGTCTTGTACTTTGCAATGACAATAATCAACCCTATTGCATTTGCACTCTATTCATTACAAATTTTTTTAATAACAAATTTCTTATTCCCTGAAAGTAAAAAGAAAATTTCCCGATTTGTATTAATCTTGTCTCTCATTATTGCTGTTCTTCAATTATTCATTTTTATAAGAGGTAGTAATACGTTTGTGGGTACGGAACTCGTTAGTTACTTGAAATCAAATATAACAAGCCCTATCGCACACGAAGTGACCGAAAGTTTACGTACAGCAGAACTAAAAAACAATTCATTAATAAACACTGTTCGATTTGCAACAGGATGGCTCGAACTAAACGATATAAACAATAAAAACGTTTTTATTTACTCTAGACTCTACGCTAAAAACTTACTATTTATAATTATAGGCGTTTTACCTTTAATCCTATTTATAATACAAATATTTCGGAAAAAGATCTCACTGACAAAGCATCAAATACGTTTTACTTATTTATTCATTTCAATAGTAGCAATATCTACGACTTACGCGCTTTTACTCATCAACTTTATACCATTAATTCGCGATGGGTTACGATGGGTTTCGAGTAAAACCTGGCCAACTATTTACATTGGAGTGTTATATTTTTCTGTACTTGGGATTGATAACCTGATTCAAGAGAAATCTCGAATTTCAAAAGTGTTTCCAGTTGTAGTTGCAATTCTATTATGTATTTACGCATTTCCATGGTATTTAGGACCAATTATCAATAAATACAGCAGAACTCGACTTCCAATCGAATATCTCGAACTATCTACTCTAAGCAAGAAAGATACTTTAATCGTACTTCCAAAACCTCAAAAACTGTTCTTCCGATCATACTCGTGGGGATATTATGGTACTGATTTTATTTCGTATTTATCCTATGCAAAAATCATAGATGGAACCAAAATTGAAGATGTTCAAAATTACGATCAAAGAAACACTAATGAATCATATTACGTACTTGAGGAAGTAGGGTCTAGCTCACAATCCATTTGTAATGGGAAACTTGTTGAAAGCAATCAATACTTTACTCTGACCGCTTGTAATAAATAACACTGAGAACGATTAGTGTCGGAATAGTTATAATAAACCCTATCCATAAAATTACAGTTGACAGCGATATTTGATACAAATAACCTGAAAGACTTAACTTCATAGGTTTATTAATATTTAGAAACTTAACTTGTCCTACATCAGAAACGAATAATGGATACTTGATACTCACTGGAACAGGAAATTTAACGACTGAGGGTTTTGTACATTGAATGGATACGCGATAAATTAGATTTGATACCCTTAATACTGACAATTCTTCACAAATCTTTGCATTTCCTGAGTCACTGTTAATGTCTAATTTTGGCTTATTTTGCCATTCAGTAATGAGTCTTGCCTGAATATCATTCGGGATTACTACTGTGCTTACAATTACTTGATATCCATCCGAGTTTACAATTCGAAATATTATATTCTTACTGGCTAGATTGCTTAGTTCACCGAGTTTAACCCATCTATAGCGGTTAATTGCATCGCGAGTATTTATAGTTGTTACACTCGAATTTACCGAGATACTCATATTTCCACCAGATACATTCATTAAAACCTTAGCATAAACAGAACATGAATCTACGCAATTTACCGTTGAAGGAATAGAAATCTCAACTGTTTTCTTGGAATCTCTCGGCGAGTCAGAATAAAGCACAATATCTGATTTATCTCGTTCAAAATTTCGAACACCATTTATAAAGTTAATGTTTTTTGATTCACCATTCACAAGATTTTTAAGTGACATTCTCCCCCAATCAATGGGACTTGCATGCCTTGTAACATCGTTAACAAGTGAGATTGTGTATCGATTTCGTACTGTTTCTGTTAAATAATCCAAGAATGAATAGGGTGAAGGCTCATTTTCTTGAAAAATAAAATAATCAAGCCCGTCCGATAGTGGATATTCGCTCACGGGATAAATAATTTCTCCTTTTGTCAAATTTATATCTGAATAGAAGGATAGTGGCGTATTAGAAAGAATTAACTGTCCAGCTGCTATCGGTTGTGCTTCATAATTAACTCTAAATAATACGTATTGCGAATTCTCGACTAGCACTGAAAGTGATGCTTGGCCTTTTAACCCTTTTATACTTTCCACAATTTCTTTATCAATATTTTTTGTATATTCGGACAAAGGAAGTGGTCCCTTTGTTACGAGAAAATACTGTATGCCTAATTGGTAAAGTTGTTGTGCTGTAAATTTAATATTTCCATGAAAGAATTCCTCACCTAACACATCTTGAATACTCTGCCCAGAAGCCAATACGCTTGCACGTTGAACTGGAGGAATCGGAAGATTATATGGCAAGAATAAATATTCGGTCTCATCTGCGATTGCAAATGTTTTTTGTTTCCAAGGTATACCGTACCCTCCAATTCTCGGATACGTATATACACCTCCCCACGAAGAGTATTTTTCTTCTTCTAACTTTTTGGTTACTTCAGTAAAAGTACCTGCAAATTGTCCTGGTCGTAAATATTGTAAATGTTCTTTAAATACTGGTAGTACGTAAAAACTATATGAGATTATACTTACCCCCAAAACGATTAAAACAGATGCAGTTAAAAATTTTAACCTGTCAAAAACGTGTGAAATTTTTACATAACGATACAACCCTAAAACACTAAAGGTATAAATCCAAAATGCCCAAATAACTCGAATACGATTGGGCTCACGCAATAACCAACCAAAATTACTAAAACTTACTTTTTCATATAACCAAGTAAACCATGGAAAATCTTTAACAGATACGAAGAGAACGATTAGCAATAAAAAGCTGATCCACCTAATAACTTTTGATGATTTAAATCGATGATTTAAATAGTAGAGAGAAAATCCATACAAACTAAGAATTCCAACATATTGAACACCGACATAAATACTTTCAGATGAAATAGCACCAAGGTTAGTAGATTGCCCCATATACCATTCACTAATATCAGCAAAAAAGTTGAACGAATTACTGTTTTGAGAAAGAAACGAAATCATATCAGTACTGACAACATAACCCGGTGATGGTGTACCTTCGAGCAAGTAAGGGATTATCCAATACAGTTGAGTCAAAAGTATACAACTACCAAGAATGCCTATTCGTACTAGTATTAATTTCAACCAAGTAAAGGACCAGGATATTCTTGACCATTCACCAATAAATAGAACTGTCAAACTTAATCCGTAGTAAACAATACTATGTGGCGTTGTTGTTCCAAAAAAGAATAAGAATACTAGAATTACTGCATACTTTTTCCATGAGCTTCGATCTGATTGTAAGAATAATATCCAAAAATAAACAATTAGAGGGTAAAAGAGGGTGAAATAGAATAGATGTAATTGAGAAATTCTGTACGTATACATTGGAATAATCATGTAAAAAAGTGATGCTCCTAGCTGGAAAAATATATTCATCGAATTAGTTCTGTCAAGGGCAGCCTGTTTTTTCGAAAACAAATTGTCAAGATTTGGAAGGATATAATAAAACGCAGAAAATGCACCGGTAAACATCAACCAAACCGCGACTTTAATTGCTACCTCACCCATAGGTACTCCGAAGAACGAGATAATTTTCGATACTACAAATATAATCGAAACAATCGGTAATCGTTGCTTCAACCCAACTTCAACACCATCATAGGGAGAATTAGTAAAAAAATATTGTTCAAAAGGATTCCTATAACTAAATGCTCCAGATAGATCCCAGTAATAAATATAGCCTGGATATCTTAAGACAGTTACCCACAAAACAATGGTTATAAATAGAACACCAAGTAACCAGCCGAATAACCGTTTGTTTTCTAATAACTGCAACATCAATGGAACTATTATCGCACATATAATAAGGGAGGTCGTGTCTGCTAAATTCTTCTTTTTGGGAAAATTTTAGCAGACACTTAGTCCGGTGTTGAAAAAGCTAGGCTAGCCTGGGGCTTGGCGGCACGAAGTTATTTCTGGAAGGTTTGATCCATCCGAATAGACTTCGATGCGAAGCAAGTTCATGAATTGTTGGGTTTCGCGGTATCCGCACTCTTTGCCGGACCCGATGTCCCCATATACAAACCATAGAACCCCATCAAATTCGTTCGCTACAGCTTCTGAAACTTCCAGAGCATGTTGCTGTTCGGATTTGATGCCGCCAAAGATGAGCCTTGATACTGGCTTACCATCGACGTCTTCGCTGACGTAATCGACGAGACCATACCAGTCAGCAGCAGCCATCCGAGATGTAAGCTCACCTTTTGTTAAGGGAGTTCCTCTCCAATCGCCTACGATGGTCGTCGTATCCGCCGCAACGCTCTGATCGACCAAGGGAGGATTGAGCAAGCTCAAATCCAACCCAGGTTTGACATCAGAGGTTGCTGTTACTACAACCACAAGGGGTTCCAATGTGGAGGTGGGGACGATACCGGGTGCCGTAGGCACCTGGGTTGGTAAATTTTCTGCAGGTAGATTGCATGCCCACATCGAAAGTACCAACATTAGAACAGAGATTGCAACGATCAACTTACGTTTGAGTGTCATTTGATCACTCCTTTCTAAGTTCCCGTTAATTACCCATACCCAATGGCCCGATAAGGTGTTCATTATCGTGTAACGGAAGCTGCCACCCAAAGTTGAGGGACACTTTCCGCTACACGAAGAACATCTACGTATGCTTTTTCTCTTTCTCTTCACCGGTGCTTGAATTGTGTTCTTTGGAGATCTCGTACCCGAAGGCACAAATTCATCCGAAAACGTTCAAGCGTTGTTAACGAACTGTTCTTGAGCTAACGCATCAAAGAACATGTAAGTCTCCAGGCACTAGAAACTTTCATTTTCTCTGATAATGGTGGAAGGGGGAGCGAGCATAAAGCACTTGAAAGATTATCAATGCGTGTCGCTTGTTTTACATGGAGTTTAGGAGGGGTTTCCTATTAAAGAGCAGTCTGGAATTATAACAAGTCCTATAGTTTTTGTCAATCCTGAGCGTATGTCGTTTTTAGTCCAGTATTGGCCACACCGAACAATCTCAAAAGGACCTATATAGTGAATTTACGGTTTTTTGAAATGCTGCTATAATGAAATAATAAAACATGTAATTATGTAATAAATGGGAACGTCTTCACCTACACTAGAAACACTACCTACACAAAAACCTTATTACGACATACCTGGACAACCTATTAGAATTCATAGCAATAGCACTCGTGCAAGAGTACTAGAAGCTGTAAGAGCAAAACCAAGACCTGAAATACTTATTCCTACCCCAGTAGATCAACTACCACCGGCTGATGGAGTAAACTATTACACCGATTACACTATTACAACTCAAACTACATTAGGGAATAGCATTAACATTGCAGTAGATTGTGCAGCTAGATTAGGTAAAAGAGAAACGACACTCGGAAGGGAATTGGCAATTCATGTATTGACAGTCGGAATGCATAATCCGTCGGCACTCGGACTTGAAAACCCAACTCTTGTGCAGATTACTGCGGCGGCAATGAATGTTTTGGCTATACAGCATGAACAAAATGCTAGTAGTTCGTTTCAACTTGATGAAACGACAAAAGCAATAGCAGAGGCGAGGGTCGTCATTGATAACCTTCAACGCAATCCAAACATGCTTCAAGCGGCAGTAAACCAACACATCGTTGACTTACAAGAGTTAACACAACAATCACTAGCCGATGAGGTGCAACAACAAAAGCAACTAGCAGATTTGCGAATAAATGTCGTCCTTCCTGCATTCCCTGCCGCAGTCACAATAGTAAACCCCATAGACGGTCCTGCCAGAGCAGAAGTAGCACGAATTAGCTCTGAACAAGAAAACGTTTTATTGCATCATGAAGTAGAAGTATTAGCCTCTATGCCAGTTATCGAACGCGCAACAGTTGCAGAAATAAAACAAATGCCCGTGGAAAATCCAACTGTTATAATCAAAGCTATAGAGGCAAGAGCAACCGCCTCCGCAGAAAATGGACTTCTTGAAACACAAAATGTAGAGCAAGGAAACGGGAAAGGCGTTGTCATTTTAATAAATGACAATCCACCTTTGACTATGAATGTTGTGATTGATCCCCTGAACGAGGATGCAAGTAAGATACAAGCATTTACTGAAGGGATAAAAGGAGCAATTAAAGCAATTGAGGAAGCTAGAAGTACGAGTATTACAGAAAAGCCTGAATTAGTTTTGAGAGATGCTCTTGGGTTTATGGTATTTAATATGCATTCAAACAAAATCCCAACTATGGATTTTGCATTTTATCTCAATATTAACGGTCAGGATTATCTAGGTAAAATGGGTTTTAACGTGTCCATTTATGAAATCGATATTGAAAATGACAAAGCTAAAAGAATCGATAGTCCGTTAATGAGGGTTAATTCTAAAGGTAATATATCTTATGTCTTAGCAACTCAAGATATCGGAGATCCAGCACAACTACCTAAGGAAATTCGTGAGAAACGTTTAACTACATACATTGGGACTCAAATTAAAGACAATCCAAACTACGCTGCAAGATACATTCCTCCTGAAAACGAAGAAACTAAATCTTTAGCTGAAAAAACACTATATAGGATTACCGAATTACTTGGTGTAACATCCGTTTCTGCTGCCTTTGGAGAAGCATTAAAACTCAGAGTCGATCCAAAATACCCAGAACGATTTGATTCTCATGCTGTAGCCTTATTGAAAGGAATAAAGAGTGTACTTATTTACGAATTCAAATTTGGAAGTAAAACATTTACGACTGAAAGCTTTTTAAAAGTTGTACCTATGGTTGGTCCACTTATAAAATTGATAGATGGAATCGATAAAAAAGAAGATGCATTTGTAATTAGAATAAAACAATATGATCTTCATGCGGCAAAAGCAAAACTTATCAAGTTACATGAATACGACGAACGGAATAACTGGCTAACCGTCCCTCCAAAACTTTATAAAGCAATTGACTTATTCCTTAGTTTTGTTGAAGCCCGACAAAAAGAATTGTTAAATGACGAATTAAGTATAACTAAACCAAGGAAGATAGTGCTCGAAGCAATACGAACAAATAAGGAGCCTATTTCGTTAATTGACGCACAAAATGGAGCCTTTTTCGCCGAAAAGCACAACAACAACGCAAGGATTGTCTTGGTCGGATCACCAAGAAATGGGCATAAGTTCGTTCAAACTTATCAAGAAATTGTTACTGGATTAGAAACACTAAGTATTGATATAAACTCAATGACCGATGCTCCAAGAGTTTGGATTGAAAGGATCCTAACTGAACTTGACCACAAGCTATTTCTTTCGAGTCAAGAAAATGCACTTCGAACTGTTGATGCTGCAATAATGTTTCGTGTGGGCAATAAAGTTTGGATTGCAAGAGCTGGAAACTCTTCGGATATTCTTTTTATTGATAAAAACGGAATAATCGATAGGAAAGCAGCAGGAAAACACAATGGATTGGGAGGTCCTGGCGGAGAGTTTACTTTGTCTTGGGGAATAATCGAAATGGAAATACCAAGTAATGTTACTCATATAGTGCTTGCCGGATCGAGAGTGAATCTTAGCCCCACATTGGATGCAAATACACGCAAGCAAATTATTGACAAGATTGCAGCTGGTAATCTTCAGGATATTAAAGACACTGCTGTAACAGCAGTCGCAGTTATCCCAATTCAGTAGCCTCTCGTTCCCTTGTCCGAACATTCATTGTATAATCGCTCATGTTAGACGATATTAGACAAACACGGTTGCAAAAGATTCAAGCGCTCAGAGATCTTGGAGTCAACCCTTACGTTTCCGCCAGAGCAGGCACATTCCGCACTGATACCGCCAAGAAGATCAAGTCAACATACGAAGAATTCGAAGGAAAGACCGTTACTGTGGTTGGCAAAATCATGTTACTCCGAAACATCGGAAAAATTGCATTTGCCACGATCCAAGATGAGACAGAAAAGATTCAACTTTTCTTCAAACAGGACGATATCAAAGATTCAGGTAGTTATTCGAGTAACGACGTAGCGACTGATTCATCGAAGCTTTCAAACAAATCGCTTTCATACGATAACATGGACCTACTCGATATCGGTGACTATATTCAAGCCATGGGGACCGTTGGGAAGACGAAAACTGGAGAAATTTCAGTCATGGTTACATCTTATACGATTTTGTCAAAATCAGTTCGACCAATGCCAGAGAAATTCCACGGATTACAGGATACTGAAACAAAATTAAGAAAACGATACCTCGACCTTATTTCCGATGCTGATCTTCGCGATATGTTCGTGAAAAAATCAATGTTCTGGAAAGCTATTCGAGATTATATGGTAGGGGAGGGATTTACCGAAGTTGCGACTCCAATTATGGAAGAAACAACAGGTGGAGCTGACGCAAGTCCTTTCACAACACACCACAACGCACTCGATGAAGATTTTTACCTACGAATTTCACCAGAATTGCACCTAAAAAGACTTATTGGTGGAGGATACGAGAAAGTATTCGAGATTGGACCAAACTTCCGAAATGAAGGCATTGACGATGAGCATTTGCAGGAATTCTGGAATATGGAATTCTATTGGGCATACGCAAACTTCTGGGACAACATGGAATTGGTAAAGAATATGTATCGTTACATTGCAAAAACAGTATTTAATAAATCCGTTTTCACCATGCGTGGACATGAAGTCGATTTCGAAAAAGAGTGGGAATACATTGATTATGTAGGAACCATAGAAAAAGAATTAGGAATAAATGTTCTAACTGCAACCGAGCAAGAGATGAAGAATTGTTTGAGCGAGCGACGAGCGAAGTATGAAGAGAGTGCGAATCGCGAGCGACTCTCAGACTTATTATGGAAGCAAATACGTGTAAACATGGCAGGACCAGTGTTTTTGATAAACGAACCTACTATTACATCGCCATTAGCACGAATTAGCGATGTGAACCCAACGGTAACGGAAAGATTCCACGTAATAATTGCGGGTAGTGAATTAGGAAATGGATATACTGAGTTAATTGATCCGCCAGATCAGTTAGATAGATTCTTAAAACAACAGGCTATGAGAGACTCAGGGGATTCAGAAGCACAAATGATTGATCATGATTTTGTAGAAATGCTTGAATACGGCATGCCTCCAACGACCGGGTTCGGGATGGGAGAACGTTTATTCTCTTTCATGGTTGACCGACCTATGAGACAAACCGTATTCTTTCCACAGATGGGAAGAAAGCCTAAAAACTAGACTTTAGCTTTTAAAGATTCAACCAGACTTTTCAATGCTTTTCGCGCATTATTCAAGTGGGTTTTTGCAGTTTCGAAATTTTGCTTTGCAGCATCATAAGATGTGCTATTTCGAATATCAGTAATCTTTACTTTTGCTGCGGCGACATCGCTTTTAGCAGTTGCTAAGAAAGCTTTTTCTGCAGTTATGTCGATGTTCTTAGCTTCTAGTTCACCAAGTTTTTTCTCAATTCTTGGCAATGTATCTTTCTCAAGTCTCGTAATGACTGTTTCAAGTCGAACAACAAACCAATGTGATACATATAATTTTCGAATTTCTTTCGAAACTTGTTCCATACGGGTACGAGCGCTTCTCACAATACTTTTAATTTGATCTACCGTTGTTGCAGAATCAATCAAATTCTTTTGAGAAGTAAACCACGCAATTTCTGAGTCAACTTTTTGCAATAAAACAGTTCTTGCTTCACTTCCAATATTCTTATTCTCTACAATTTTAACTCGCAACTTGCTTAGTCTAGAAAGAAAGTTGTCTGTAAATATTTTGTTTCCAATATCTTTTGCCTTTGCTAAACCTGCTGCCTTAACTGCGGCACCAATACCTTCTCTTTTGGTAGGGGTAGGCGTTACCGTAACAGCGACAGTTGCAGATGGAGTAGGGACCTCTTCTGCGTGGACGACTGGAATTAAATTACCTGATGTTCCTGCAATAATTAATCCTAGGGCAGTAATTGTTATTATTTTGTTCATATTGTTTTCTAGTTAATGGAATTTAATTGATTTGATAATGTATCGATATCGGCAGTTGATAACGATTTTTCAATTTCGGCAAGTTCTGCCTGCATAGTATCAATATCTTTTAAAGATGCTTCAATTTCGTTGGCAAATTGAGTTAAGTTAGCATCTGTTGATATATCGACTGTTGTCGCAATCGGAGTTACTGAAGAAGTAACTGTTTGCTGTAATGCTACAGTCGGTTGCTCAATAACGTCGGACTTCTTCTGAAATCCCTGCGAAGCAACAATGATTACCAAGAAAATAGCTAAAACGGCAGCTAATATTTTCATAGGGCTATTTGAATAAAATAAAATAAGTTTATCTATAAAACGAACAGGTTGCTGTTGTGTGACAACGATTTCAGAAAACTGCTGTAACGTTTCAAAAGCTTTATTTCGATCAATCTCAATCGAGTCTCGCATTTGTGTTAAATCCTTTTTATTCATCTAGTGTCATTTTTAATTTAGTAATAATCCTACTCATTTGCTTTCTTATCGCAGCGTGCGATTTATTTTTTATAAGAGCTATTTCGTCCATTCCACGGTCTCCCCAATATCTCAGGAGCAGCAATTCGCGGTCTTCAACTGATAGGTTAGTTATCATCTGCTCAATTGACTGCCACTTCTCATCAAATAAAATAGTCTCGTCAATAGACGAAGTTTCCGTCGCTATATTTTCGTGTTCAGAATCTAAAACAGCTTGACGATTCTGCTTTCTAGCGAAATCATAATATGCGTTTCTCGCAATGGTGAATAACCAACTGAGAAAATTACCTGTTTTAAATGATCCGATAGACTTAGCAGCTTTTAGAAAAGTCTCTTGAGTAATATCTTCTGCAATCTCACGTGAAAACGATAAACCAAAAATGAATCGATATATTGGCGAATAACACGATTCATAGAGTAGTGCGAATGCTGCATTATCACCTTGCTGTAGTCGCCTACATAGCGCCAAGAGTTCTTTTTTTTCCATCCCTATATACTAACGATTAATTCTGATATTTGTGACAATCCCTAAAACACTTTCAATATCGTGAGGGTATTTTTTATATCAATTGCATAATTGTTCATTCCAAGTCCAAGCTCATCATATTGTTTTTTGGCGACCTCGTAAGTTGCTGTAGTAACAAGTAATAATCTTGTAGTAGCCATGCCTTCCGCTCTTTTTTTAGCTTTATTCAAATTTTCTTGTGCCAACGATATTTCCTTTCCTTCCAAGAGTATTGCATTGATTCGAGCTTCTGTTTTAGTAACAATTGAACCGTTAATATTTTGAACAACGGTTGCCGAAAGATCACTTGCATCGAGAATAATCATCAATCTAAGTATTTCTAGATTTGTCTTGTCATAGTGAGTTTGTGATTCTAGCGTAAGTACCTTAATTTGATCGATAGTCAATGTTTCTGCGTCAATTTTTTCACTTTGTAAATTTTGCCAACCGATTTCGGAATCAATTGCTGCTAAGACTTGTGATTTTGATTTAGTAAAGAGTATAGATTCCGATGAAACTAACGCACGAATTGCATCTAAGTTCGGAACTATATTCTTTTTAACAAGTTTTTGAGCAAGTTCTCTTATTACTGCAGGTGTCGCTGATTTAATACCGCTTGCAGTTACTAACTGAGTCGATAAAGTAGCAATTTCAGTAGTTCCCATTTTTGTTGATACTTCTGTATATTTTTTCTCGAAATTACTCCACGGTGTATAGATTCGATCAAATTCTAAAGACACTGACTCGATATCTGCGCCAGAAGTAATAATTGAAACAGTAGGTGTTACAGATGGGGTAGGAGTTGGTGTTGCCGAAAGTCGCGCAATTTCTTCTGGTGTCATTTTCCCTACTCCAAACGCAGACATCCCCCAACTCAAAAGACCTAATAAAACTATTACCCCTAATAACTTCAATGATGTTTCTAAACCTCGACCGTCCATATTTCACATAATTACCTTAGTGAGGCTATTATATACGATAAGGTTGGACACCGACAGCGACACAAGAGGACCAATAGTGATAATTCTGCTATACTGATTCACTAATATTTTGCTGTCCAATTACACATATGAACACCACAGATTTTTGGTACAAAATTGTCGATATGACGAAAAATAATTCAACCGTATTTTCTATCGGTGGAATCGCTATTACTGGCAAAGTTCTCCTTTGGATTATAGGAATTGTTGTTGCAATTTTATTGGTATTTGTTATTCGTGCAGCGTTTCTTTGGATAACCGGAGCCGATTTAGAAAAGAAAGATGCTGTAAAAACTCCTGCAACAGGAACGCCTGCAACAACAACTGTAGCGCCACCTTCCCCTGATACCAAAATGACTGAGCCTACAAAGTCT
>CAZCKT010000011.1:0-18490 GCA_964499355.1 uncultured Candidatus Saccharibacteria bacterium
CGAAAAAGGTATTTTGCTTTCGATTCCACTGGATAAGGCAACACTTACAGATCAGGAAAAGAAATCGATACAAGCGAAGAACCTTGTGACAAATATTTTTGAATACGGAAGCACTGCGTTGTTGGTAGCCGGATTCATCTATGGCGCATATATCGCCGTCATTTATCCTCATGCTTATAATTACGCGGTATTAGTCGTATATGCAGCGTTATTGATAGCAAAAATCGTATTGCAATTTCCAAAAAATTCGATGGGAAAAGTAATGTTGCAAGATGGATCACCGGCGATTAGTGTCGAATTCGGATTGTTTGATCCTGAATTCAATACACTCGTATACAGAACTTTTTCCAATGAAGCCGGACAGTATTCGTTTGTAGTACCAAATAAAGCCTATCAATTAAAAGTGATGGACACGAAGTATAAGCTTCTTGATAATGGTGTAATCGTTGAATCTATCTTGATAAAACCGGTTATCATTAAAGAGAAAGTGAGAGTCATTACGCAGCAGTTACATGTGCAATTGGTGTAGTTTTGGTTACTGTGATTGCCTTGACACCCCTAGGGGGTGTGCTATCATTGTGTAATGGAAAAAGACATCACAGCAAGGCTTAAGAACTTAATTGGACAACTAGAGGGGATTGTTCGATTACGGCAATCTGGCGTTGCATGTGAACAGCAGTTAACACAACTCAAGGCTGTCCGAGCAGGGGTTAATGCAGTTATGCAGAAAATCATAGAAAAGGAATTAGCACAGTGTGGTAAACTTGCTGAAAGAAAAGAAGTGACCGCAAAATTGTTTGCTCAATTAGTCAGTCATACATAATAAATTTTTTGATCAAGTTATGGAAGGTATTATTGAAATCGTTGGAAAAGAACAGTTTGAAGCAGAAGTATTAAAATCTACTGTTCCTGTTTTAGTTGATTTCTGGGCTCCATGGTGTACGCCATGTCTAATGATGGCTCCTATTTTAGCAAAAGTGCAAGAAGAACTTGGAACAACCGTTAAGATTGTTAAGGTTAATACTGAAGAGCCAGATAATATGCCAATTGCAATGGAGTACAAGATTATGAGTATTCCAAATATGAAAGTCTTCAAGTCAGGTGAATACGTCAAGGAAATTATTGGGTTACGACCAAAAGATTTTGTGATTCAAGAGCTTCAGTCTGTTTAGGTTTGCTTAATAAATTTGCGGCTTTGTGTTCGATATAGTATAGTTATCTTGCTATGCAGATAAAGAAGAATTCTATACTTGTTGGAATCACAATTGCATTTGTTTCTTTGATTTCAGCGGGGTTATTTTTTGGTAATAAAATCCTTACCGATTTATGGAATAATGAGAATACTTGGACATTGGGTGATAAGGTCGCATTACCATTTCAATCTAAGCAAAACTTCAAAATTACCACCAGTTCAGTTAATGGTATTGTGAAAGTATCGATTCCTTTTTGCATTCTCTATAAAGCAACAGAAGTTAACGACTCAGTAATCGAATACAGTTGTGCGGAAATTCCATTTTCCTACCTAGAGTTAACAAGACGATTTCCTGAGAAAGTAAAACTTAATGAGGACATTAAACTTACTGTTGATACATCAAAAGATGCATTACCAGGAAAGTTTTTAGGATACTTACGTATAAACGAAAATGATATAAAATCAATTGGGACTGATCCAGTACCCGTTCAGATTGATTTGGCAATTGTATTTCAAAAACCATTAAAAAACATTTCGAATTTGATCAAGCATTACAATGCTACAAAAAACAACGGTAAGGAATCGTATGCTGGTATGAAAATAGAGGATTGGAATGTCCAAAAAGTAAGACAATATAATGAATATACAGCTTCAGAGCGTAAACAAATTATTAACGATTGGCGAATAAAAGCATGGAAAGATGTTAATGAGGTGTTAAAAACTGATGAATTTTTAAATTTGGGGAGTACTAAGGAATTAGTTGAAAAAATGGCTCCAATGTTAGCTAATCATAGTGTGTACTGTCCAACAGCAAGTAAATCAGGAGAATGTTATTCTGCGTATGCAATGAATGCTGCTACAAATATTATGTATTATGCATATGCTGCAGATGGACTCGATAAAACAAAAGCAAATAAAGTTGCTGATGCCTTACGTGATAGAGTCGTTCCGTTCCTGTATCAATATAACGAAGAACTAGCGAAGTATTATGAAACCTGTGATTCGGAAACTGAATGTACCTATTTCCATAGAATGGAAGCGTACGATTATCCAATGTGTCCTATTAATGAAATTGGAACAAAAGAAATGACGTTTGTAAAAAGTTTGTTTATGGATTATAGATTTGTAACCATGACAGAATCATATTTAAATTCCGAACATCCAGTTTCGGAAATATTGGCAGAATATCAGAAGTATGAAAAACAATTGAAAGATAGTGGAATAAGAAGAAATTTCGCTGAGGAAACAATTCCAAATATGGATAAGTTTTGTTTCCTAATAGTATCAGGCGAACAAAAAATTGATAAAAAGGCAATTGATTCTTTAAAAAATTTATACATGTCGTTTATGTTGGGGCAGATAACGATTAGTGAGGAAGATTTTCTTAACAATAAAAAGTCAGTTGACGATACCGTATTCGATCTCGTGCTACAATCTTCTGTATTAAATCCTTATGCCTATTCATTTGTACCTCAGCCATACACTGGATTTAGCAGGCTTTTATCAGGTGTCCAGTTAGTAGATCCTGGATCAGATCCAGATGGGTATTGGTCATCAATTAATGCGACACTTATTCTGCTTTATTTAACAGCTCAAAGTAAATGATTAAGTTCCGAAAATTAAATCTTTTCGTCTATTTAATTGCTATTTTGATAGCATTTGTTTCATTCGAATCAAAATCATTATATGTAAATGCATGGTCGTGTGGTGGTAGCTGTTCTGGAGGTGCAGGCGCTTGTATTAAAAAATGTAATGGTAAATGCTGTTTGTGGTCTAGTACTGGCAATTTTGATTGTGAAGTTAATCTTTCTGGAGATGAATTCGAATGTAATTCAGGTCCCTCTGCTGGGTGTACGTGTGGTAATAATCGATGCAAGAAAGGTAGTGGTGGAATGTGTACAAATGTTGGTCAAATCTGTTCTTGTAGTTGTAACCCTGTCGCATGCCCTCCTGGAATTCCAGGTACTAAATATATGACAAGACCAGTTGTTACAGGGCATGGAGTTTCTTGTAATGGTGGTGGATGTGATGGACAGTCATATGCTTGTCCTCCCCAATTTCTAAATAACGCACCTACTTGTGCGATTCTACCAGGCACAATTGAGTTAAATCGTGAAGATTTACCAAAGCAATTTACTCTTTCTGTAACCGATCAGGATTATGGTGATGCGGTTGATGTTACTGCCGTTGAAGTCGTTGATACTGCTGGCAACTTGAATTCATGTATACGTGTTACTAGTGT
Source organism: uncultured Candidatus Saccharibacteria bacterium (assembly GCA_964499355.1). GTDB lineage: Bacteria > Patescibacteriota > Dojkabacteria. The sequence goes on from CAZCKT010000011.1 coordinate 3,435, forward strand.
TGCTGGAGGAAGTCTAATTGGACCAATTAAGGCGGGTTCAAATAATGCATCTGACATAACTAAAGCAACACCCTTCTTAGTGGATGCTCGTGAAGCTCACGGGATTTATCAGCGTGATCCTAATTCAGGTGCATCAATTTGTAGTGGTATTCTTAAAGTTGAAGTTAAAGATTTAGATTCAGATCTTGGTGGAGCAGATACGTCAGATAAATTCACCTGTAGTGTTAATGTCAAAGTCACGAATCAGGCACCACAGTTAAAAGCTGTGAGTTTATTTGATAAGGATAATGATCAAAATTTGCGAGAAAGTGGCAATCTCATTAACGGTGTTAATACATCTATTAATGTAGGATCGTCTTTTCAAACTGCCGAAAAACTAAGAGCATCCTATTGTAATGAACCTCTTTCAATTCTTGATCCAATCCGATGTCCAGGTGGTGGTGAGAAATATTTAAGAACAAGGCACAACCCTCTATTATTCGAGTTTACTGTGTCAGACGCGAATGGTTCAGATGACATAATGCAAGCCGGTGTTTGGTTACAATACCAACAAGCTGGAACAAATGTTAACATTGCGAATCTTCCACCCGTTGCGCCTAACCCGAATCCAACTGCACGATATAGCTTTCAGGCGCTTTATTCTGAAAAGGAATCAAAGAATATTGCAGGACAGTTTTATTTCATTTCTCGTGGTTGTTTGAGCTCCGCCTGTGGACAACTAAACCTTGCAACTAGCGCAAAGCAGATATTTTCTGGTCTTGCTCTAATTAACGGACTTGGCTCCTATGCAGGCGATGGAACAAAAATTGGTAACCTCTTGAATGGTAAGCAGCAAATTGCAACAACAAACGAATGGCATCAGAAAGGGTTTCCAGATTGTTTACAGACTGATAGTTGTACTGGCGCAAATATTCCAACTGTTGCGACTTCTCTTGCTACTGCAAATGCAGCAGCTAAATCAAATTATGCATGGGCAGTTGGCTCTGATGATACTCACTTACTCTGTTATCCTTCAAATTCAAATGTTCCAACAGTTATCCAAGCATCAACTCCAGTCGTATGTCCTGCCAATTGTGCAGCTTGTATTAAGCGAGAAGGTGTAGCACAAACTGGGAATGCCAACGAAATGAAGTTTAGTTTTGGCATATATTTTAATGATAAGGATGCTGGCCAAGGTATGGTCGAAGGTAAATATTCATTACTAGTTAGTGCGCTAGACAAGGTTGGCGTTCCTATAGCAAGCGTGACTGGAAAAGGTGATGAAGGTTGGACTCGATTTGATAAAGCAGGTAATGTCTGTGCAGGTGCATCTTGTGCAGCAAATACTGACTTTGCATTGTTATATGATCCAATTCCACCAAAAGTTACTTTCGATAAGTGGGTTGCCTCGGCAAGTCAACTTGATACGATCACTGCGACTGGTTTGGTTTCTGATAACGCAGGTGGTTCAGGCGTTGCAGGAATTTCGAATCGATTTATTGCAAGACAAACAACGCTAGATGGCGAACCCCTAGATGAAAGAGCCTGGGCTAAAAAAGTTGATGGTGTCACGGAATTTAATGGATCACAAGACCATGACGCAACATTTCGTGGCGGAGCAATTACCATGTTAGGTAAAGGTCTTGTCCCTGAAGAGTCAATTATTGCGGGTGCTTGTGCATATGACTTTGCCGGTAATATGTCCTGTGGAAGAAATTCTAATGAATATGTATTTCTTTCAGCTTGGTTAAAGACTAGTTTCGGGGATATTTATAGTTCAAAGAGTGGTTCTTCTCCATTTGCTTATACAATTCCAACGAACACAACAATTAATGCACTCATAAATACCGATAATACATCAAAGAAGGATGCTATTAAGTCTCCAAATATTGATATTTATGCGCCTTATACAGAGCAAATATTTACGGCAGGTACAGGGATTGTATTAACTGGTGCGAGTTCAACCATGGGGTTGTCTGGTGGTTATGTTGCAGCAGGTTCAACTGTTAGCTTGCCACTTGGATTTAAAGGAAATTATCGAAACGGAAACGAGGCAACTAAGAACAATTTATTTGCGGTTTCTCCATTAACATTAGGAAGTGAATTTGATCGTACACGCTCAACTGCAATCTTGAACTGCGATTTACTTAATGAATCAACTCCAGGTACTTGTCAAACATCAGGAAGTATTGCGGATGTAAGCTCGACTGCAGCAAAGATTAAGTTACTAAGTACTGGAACAACAACCATAAATACTCTTGTTTGTAATCAAGTAAATATCATTTTTGTCTCAGGTACTGTTACAGTTACAGGCAATGTTACTAAAGCTGATAAAACTAGTGGTTGTATATTTGTACTTTCAAGTGGATCATCGTTAGTCATTGATGATATTTCTAGCAATCAACGAACGGCTTCTCCAGATGGAAAAGGAAGCCCCTATGTAGATCGATTTGAGGCAGCAATTGTAGCTGCAAATGGAGCAACGATTAAGTCAAGAAAGCCATTTGTTAAGCCATCCGGAACGGTTGATAGACTTGAAATCACAGGGTGGGTATATGCCGCAGATTCAGTACCTCAATTCCTTCGTTCTTTGGCACCTGTAGATAACCGCAGATATCCATCAGAATGGATTGTCTATGATGCTACTTTATTGGATTTATTTAGACCAATTCTAGGTATTGAGAAAACTATCGACCTAACCTGTGGGACTTCAAAACACGTATTGTGTACGACAGTTAAATAGGTACGCAAAGTGAATTGCTATACCGTTGTAGGAATGGTATAAATTCATATGAGATTTCAGAAAAAAACTGTCCTGTTAATCGGCTATTTGATTTTAGTCGTTGGTTTAATATCTTACCTAACATTCGATGTTAATCGGATGTGGAAAAAAGAAGCCACTTGGAATCGAGGGGCTGTAGTTGACTATGGTACAGATACAAAAGCAGTAATTGTCTCTAAGGTAACTGACACAATTACTGACCTTACCGTCCCATACTGCGCGCTTTATGAAGTAAAACAAGCTAGCGGAAAAATTGATTGGAATTGTAGTTTTCAACCTTGGTATATGACAAAACTTCAAGGGTTTAACTACGAAGAAGTCAAACTCCATTCTGACTTATCACTCCATTTAGATTTTAATGTAAGTCCATTTCCAAGTAGTTACCTAACGTATCCAAAAGTTGACAAAAATACATTCCTAACACATGGAACATTACCAATTCCAGTTACAGTGAAACTACGAGTAGAAGCTGCTGATCCAAAGTTAAACCCATTTACGGGATTGAGGCACTATATAATTGGATTGTCTGGTGAAAAGGAAGTTGTTACTCAGAAGTTGGTATCATGGGAAGTTTCTGAAATTTCAACCGATTGGTCAAAAATGTCAAACGATGAACTGCAGTCACTTATTACGAAACTTGTGAAAAGTGTAGATGCGCATTTAACGATTAAGTCGGTATTAGAGGATGAAGATACTGCATTTTTGGATTCAACAGCAATGATGTTTATGGAGCAAACCTATCTTTGCCGAACAAATAGTGCATATTGTGATTATGATGTTCAAGGTAATGCTGGTCCAGTAATCATTAATTATATGTATATGCAAAATAGGTTAGGCAATACAAAATTTAATGATAAATTTCTTAAAATTGCACGTGAAAAAGTTTCACCGTTTGCTGAACAGTACAATAAAGATTTTAAAATTCAGTATCCTTCGAATTGTAAGACAGGTGATACTTCGGAAGAATGTCAGGGACATTATCAAGATTTACAGATATATGAATTTCCAATTTGCCCTGTTCGTGAAATTGCCGAAGGTAATTTGCAACATGACAACGTGAAATTGTTTACAGAAGTTCTGAAATTGTATGCAACAAAAGATGGCGTCCCACTTATTTCTAAAAATGAAATTTCAAGTAAGTTGACTGAAATTTCAAGTGCACCAAAAGAAAAGCTTGCTGCAGTACTAAACAATAACAACGTAATTACCTTAAATCAAACGTGTTACTCAATTGTTGCAAATGGTATGAAGGATTCAGTTACCGTTGAGTTGTTGAAACGAGCGTATGTGCATTTGCTTGGAACAACGTTTGGCAATGTCACCAATAAATCTCAAGAAACATCTGCTCCAACTACGATGAATGAATTGAAACGTTATATTTACGATACGAAACTACAAGCAACGCAGTTTCCATTAGTTGCTCACGAACTCTATCATCAAGAAAAATTAATCGAAGGATTTTCAGATAGGACTGGAATGTCATCTGATAATGTAACTGTTACATCAATGCCCTTAACGATCAGCTTAATTTATCTATTCACTAAATAGTATGTCGCGTTTTAAGAAGTTATTACTTGTTGCAATACTGACGATTACATCAATCGTTTGGGCAAATACAACTGTTTCTAAAATTGATAGTGCTTTCTCAAATGCTGCGATTGAGGCAAAATGGACAAGACCTCCAAGAATCGCTTCTTGTGATAATGATCCTGAAAGTGCTGCATGTGATAAAGATAAAAAGGCAGCAAAGGCAGCAAAAGAAAAGGCAGATGCCCAAGCGAGACGTGAAGCAAGAGATGTAGGTTGTGGAAAGGGACCAGGTCAACCTGGAGAAAAAACCAGTTGTATGTTGACAGGAAATGTTCAAGCTGCTGGAAGAGCATGTGGTGATGGAGAAAAAGCTGTAAAAGTTATGTGTAGTGGAGATGGACAAGGTGGTTGTGGTTCTGTAACAACTGATGTTACATGTACAAATGCTCGCGAAATTTGCGTCGGAGGAGGTGGAGAAGAAAGTTGTTCATGTTCTCCAACCTCTTGTCCAACTGTTCTTGGACCAGATAAATATAGAACCTTAGCTCAAGCAACTGGTGTTCATTTAACATGTCCTAGTGCGAATAGTTGTTCTCCAAATTCTGCCCAATGCGCTCCAACATATGTTAATTCACCTCCAACGTGTAGTGTTTTGCCTGGAATAATTGTCATGGATCGTGAGTCACAACCAAAACAATTCCAACTTTCTGTTACAGATAATGATTACGGGGATAGTGTAGAAATTATAGGAGTAAAAGTTGTTGATAAAGTCGGCAAATTGAACTCATGTATTACTGTTAAGTCCCTTTCGGGTGGTGATTTGATAGGTACAAATGTTCGCGTAGGTGCAAGTACTAACTCGAAACCAACACAGCTCACACCATTCTTGGTTGATGCAAGAGAATCGCATGGTATATTCGAAAATGTAAACGGGTTGTCAAAATGTATGGGCACTCTCGAAATTACAATCGTTGATGCTGACGGTGATGGTCCATCTGGCCCAGATACTGCATCAGCTCCTGTAAAATGTCAGGTTAATGTTGAAGTTGAAAACAAAGCTCCTACAGTATCTTCGATAAAATTATTTGATCGAGATTCAAATCCTTCATTACGTGAAGCAGGTAATCTGATTGATGGTAATCGTAAGAATCTATATGTTGGTTCTTCATACTCAAGTGCGCAGAAATTCCGTGCAGCATATTGTAAAGAACCCTTGTCATTGTTAGATCCAATTCAATGTCCTCAAGGTGGTGAGCAATTCTTGATGTCTCGACACAATCCTTTGTACTTTGAATTCACCGTTAGTGATGCAAATGGCGCAGATGATATTATGCAGGCTGGTGCATGGTTACAATTACATCAATCTGGTATTGACCCTGAAACTGCATCGGTACCAGTTTCAATTCCAAATCCAAATCCTACAACACGTGTAAGTTTTCAGTCGTTGTATTCAGAGAAGGAATCAAAAGCAATTAATGGTACCTATTACTTCATTTCTCGAGGTTGTTTGTCATCAGTGTGTGGTCAAACAAACTTGGCAACAAGCGCGAAACAGATTTATTCTGGATTAGCATTTATTCCTGCACTCGGTGGATATGCTGGAGACGGTGCAAAAACAGGTAATTTGTTAAACGGCTCACAGCAGGTTGCAACAACTAACGAATGGCATCAAGTTGGGTTTCCTGACTGTTTGCAAGCAGGTAATTGTACTGAGATAAACGTGCCTGATACTGCGAAAAGTGCAGCAACTGCAAATGCTGCAGCTAAGTCGAATTATGCTTGGGCAATAGGCGCAGAGGATAATACACTTCTTTGTTATCCTGGAAATTCATCGATTCCAACTGTTGTTCAATCTGCGACACCAATAGTTTGTCCTGCTAATTGTGCCGCATGTATGAAGCGAGAAGGCGTAAGCCCTGTCGCAAATTCAAACGATATAACATTCAAATTTGGTATTTACTTCAATGATCGAGATGCAGGGCATGGAATGCCTGAGGGAAATTATTCTCTCTTTGTTAGCGCCTTGGATAAAGTTGGGGTACCAATTAACAGTGTGGTTGGAAAAGGTGAAGAAGGATGGACTCGCTTCGATTATCAGGGTAATATTTGTACAGGCGCAACCTGCGCAAAGACCCCATTTACGTTGGTTTATGATCCTATTGCTCCAAAGATAGCATTCACAAAATGGGTCGCTTCTACAAGTCAATTAGATACAATTACTGCTACTGCAACAATTACTGATAACGCAGGTGGTTCTGGCGTCGCGGGTGTTTCTAATAGGTATATTGCTCGAGAACAAACATTGGACGGTGAACCTTTAGAAGATAAATTCTGGGCAAAGAAAGTATCCGATGGAACAGACTTTGATGGAAAGAATGACCATGATCCATCGTTTTCCGGTGGTTCCATTAGCTTGCAAGGTAAAGGATTAGTCGCAGATGAATCAGTTGTTGCAGGAGCTTGTGCTTACGACAATGCGGGGAATATGTCGTGTAGTAGAAATCCGAGTGACTATGTATTCCTTTCAGCTTGGGTCAAAACTTCATTTGGAGATATCTTTAGCTCTCGAAGCGCTTCATCTCCTTTTGCTCAAACAATTCCAACGAATACGACAATCAATGCACTTGAAAATATGGATAACACATACAAGCTTGATGCAGTAAAGTCACCTAATGTCGATATATACTTACCATTCGTTGAACAGATATTTACTGCAGGTACAGGAGCCGTTTTGACTTCAGCAGCCAACGATGTTGGTATTACCGGAGGGTATGTTGCTTCTGGATCTACTGTCAGTTTACCGTTGGGATTCAAGAATAATTACCGTGATGGTGGGAACACAAACCGTTACAATTTATTTGGTGTAACTCCAATGACTATTGGAAACGAATTCGAAAGAACTCGAGCAATAGCATTGCAAAACTGTGATTTGCTTAACGAAACTTCAGCAGGAACATGTCAGACTGGATCGTCAATTGATGCGATTGGAACAAACAGTGCGATTTTCAAGATTATTTCGGTTGGAACAGCGACTGTAGATTCTCTTGTCTGTAACAAAGTAAATACAGTATTTGTATCTGGCACCTTGACGATTAAGGGTGATGTTGTGAAGTCAGATAGTTCAAGCGGTTGTATGTTTGTACTTGCAAGTGGGGCAACACTTAATATTGATGATGTCCCAAGTAACAAGAGAACAGCGACAGCAGACGGAAAAGGAATTCCATACACTGATAAATTCCAAGCAGCTGTAGTAGCTAATGCTGGCGCAAAAGTTATGGTACGTAAATCGGCTAACAAATCGACAAACAAGAGTATTGATCGATTAGAAATTACTGGATGGGTTTATTCTGCAGAAAACCGCCCGAATTTCTTGAGAAGTCTAGCTCCAGTAGACAACAGAAGATATCCATCGGAATGGATTATTTATGATGCAAATCTTCTTGATATCTTTAGACCATTGCTTGGATCTGAAAAGACAGTCGATCTGACATGTGGAACTTCAAACCATGTACTTTGCTCTACAGCAAAGTAAGAGGGCTAAAAGTACGTAAATTTGATATAATTAAGCGTGTCAGAACCAATAAATGAAAACAGTAACCAGCAACCAGTCGTTGTAACGCCTGATACTGAACCAGTTTCGCAAACCGTAAATACTAATGCGAGTCGCTATTCAAGGTTTATAACCGGTATTATATTAATAATAGTAATCCTGTTGGTTCTTGGTGGTGTACTGGCAATCACGGCTCCCGCGACTTTCACTGCTGTTATCAACGCTTTCTGGTTGTTTATGTTTTGTTTAGTCCTTTTATTCCTAATCATGGGTGTTTTGATAATGGTTGGGTTAAAAGATCAAGTTCGTCAGATTCTAGATATCTTTGTTGAAGGAACTTTGACTATTGTTGACCTCATGAACTTTATTAAGTTAGCGCTGAAGTTCATAGTTGAAGTGTTAAAACAGGCGATTTATTTCCTTGTACCATTTATTGCGTATTTGTTGGGTGCACTTATTTACTACGTTTTATTGTTTGCATATAAATGGGTAGGTAAGTCATATGATGTAACTCTTTTTACAATTGTCCTAGCTTCCGTGTTAGTGATTGCTACGGGATTTCTTAATAAGAGATCAAGCGCAGAAGGAAAACTTGATAATACATGGGCAAAGAAAGTGCAGCTTAGATTCAAGGACATATTTGGTGATGCGTTAGAGGTTGTATTGTTTATTTTCTTCATGACCATGGATAGTACAAAACTATTCTTTTTGCCGAAGGAATTAAATATCGAGTTGCACGCAACAGCAGGAACATATAATTTTATGGTTCGCGGTTGGACTTTCGATAAGAGTCTTTATTCTACATTGAATCTCGTAATGGCTGCAGTTGGGATCGAAGTTGTTAGATTTATAATTAGAATTATTGCCGCTGGTTTTGCATTTTATAAGGAAGTTAACGCATATGTAGGCGAAGCAAATCAGCAAATGTCAGGAGCTGCTCAAATCAAATGGGCTCTACGACAAAGTTTTGAGGTTCATAAGGATGACGTCATTCGTTTTATTACCTATACAACCTTTATTATCTTTGTCTTCTTAGCGTTCCCACGATTAAAGTTGCTTGCTATGGGTGTCGCAAGCTTGACCTCGTTAGTATTGGATTTATGGATGCGCGATAGATTAGTCATCAAAAAAGGGAATGATCTATTCTCAAAGCTAGTATCTGGTCTATTTCGAGTTTAGTATGGCTAGTGAAGATTTTCGGAAAATGAATAACAGTTTTACCTGTGAGAACTGTGGTTTGAAAGTCCCTCCTGCTTCCAAAACATCACGAAATCACTGTCCCTTTTGTTTATACTCTAAGCATGTGGATATTGTCCCAGGTGATCGTCTTGAAGTCTGTCAGGGGTTAATGAAACCTATAGATTATGATTACAAACAAGGGGAGATAATAATCGTTCATAGATGTGTAAAATGTGGTAAAACAGGTAATAATAAGTCTGCATCAGATGATCAGTTAGACGAATTATTATCAAAACGTCAAACAGGGTAGTGCTCTAGGGTATAATAAGAGCAGTAAGTTGAAAAATCTAAAAATGGCGAAAGGAAAAGATAAACGCGGTAACGCAGTAGATGCTCCAGCAGGAGATTTACCAGTTGTGGCAACCGCAGATATGGGGAATGAAGAAAAGCAAAAAATCATTGATGCTGCGATGTCACTTATCGATAAGAAGTTTGGTGACGGTAGTATTATGCGTCTCGGCTCCCGAAAGAAGCAGCAAGTTGATGTTATTTCAACCGGAGCACTTTCGCTCGACGCAGCACTAGGAGTTGGTGGTGTGCCAAGAGGTCGAGTAATGGAAATTTATGGTCCAGAAGCATCAGGTAAAACTACATTAGCATTGAGTATTATTGCTCAGGCGCAGAAAGCAGGTGGTAAAGCAGCATTTATAGATGCAGAACACGCGTTAGATCCAGGATATGCAAAGAAAATTGGAGTAGATGTTAATGATCTGTATGTATCTCAACCAGATTTCGGTGAACAAGCATTGGATATTCTTGAAACACTTATTCGTTCTGGCGCTTTCGACGTTATCGTTGTTGACTCTGTTGCTGCACTAGTTCCAAAAGCAGAAGTTGATGGCGAGATGGGTGATGTCCATATGGGATTGCAGGCTCGATTAATGTCACAGGCATTACGAAAAATTACGCCTTTGACTTCGAAATCAAATACAGTTGTTCTGTTCTTAAACCAAATTCGATTAAATCTTGGAGTTAAATTTGGAAACCCAGAAACTACAACAGGTGGGAATGCATTGAAATTCTATTGTAGTCTTCGTTTGGATATTCGACGACGTGAAGAAATTACAAAGAATGGTGAATTGTTGGGGCATACTCGAGAAGTAAAGATTGTGAAGAATAAAGTCGCGCCACCATTCCGTAATGCGTTCTTTGATATTCGATTTGCTTCAGGTATTGATCGGGTTAGTAGCATTTTTGAAGCAGGTGTGAAATATGGAAGTATTGATCAGGCAGGTGCTTGGTATAGTATGGATGGAGAAAAGATCGGACAAGGAAAAGAAGCAGTTGTTGATTTCCTTCGTGAACATCCTGAATTACAAGAAAAAATTCGTAAAGCAGTCTTAGAAAAGGTGTTGTAGCAATGCGAAAATACCTGCTACGAGTCATAGAAAAAACGCCAGATTTTATAGATCTTGCCGCTAAATTACAGAGTAATTCACTTGCAACAGTGTATTTCTCCAAAGGAATTACAACTGACGAGGCATTTGCTGATTTTTCTTCGTATACAAAATATTTGCCAACTGATGAGTTATTCGATGTTGTTTCATTTTGTAAAAAATTAATAGAGCATAAAAATAATAACGCAAAAGTTGTCGTTTATGGAGATTATGACGCTGACGGAGCAGTTGCTGCGTCTGTGTTATGGCGTTTTCTTTCTAAAACACTTGGGATTAATGCGACTGTTTATATACCTGATCGACATGAAGAGGGCTATGGGTTAAATAAACAGGCACTATTGACGCTCGCAGAGCAAGGTACAAAGTTGGTCATAACAGTTGACTGTGGGGTCAGGGATTCTGTTCTTATTGAGGAAGTTATGAGATCAACTGTTATGGATATAATGGTAACGGATCATCATCAACCAGGTGATACTTTTCCATCTTGTGTAACAGTTCATCCTTTATATCCAAATCATGAATCAAAAAATAAATTCATTTCAGGTGGAGTCGTAGTCTGGAAAATCGTTCGTTACATCGAGGACGTATTAAAATTGTCACACGAATTTAGTGAACAAGTAGTAGATATCGTAGGAGTGTCGTTAGTTACAGATATGATGCCATTGCTCGGTGAAAATAGAGTAATTCTACGAAATGCAATTAGAAAGTTACGTTCACAACCTTCGTTAGGACTACGTGCACTGATGGACAGTTCACAAGTTAAACAAGATGAAGTTTCGACTTACCATATCGGGTATATACTAGGACCTCGATTAAATGCTAGTGGCCGAATTGGAAACCAGTATACAAGCACGAAACTATTGAGCACCGATCGTGAAGATGTAGCAAGAAAATTAGCGAATGAAGTCTCTGAGATAAATACAAAGCGCCAAGAAATAACAAAGGAAATTTTTATACAAGCGGATAAGAATAAAGTGGTTGTTGGAGATAAAGTAATCGTAACGGCAGGAGAAGGGTGGGAGGATGGTATAGTCGGACTTGTTGCGGGCAAGCTGATGAATCGATATGATTTACCAACCATTACGGTCACTATTGATAAAGAAAAGGGAATAGCTAAAGGTTCTGCTCGTAGTTTTGGAGAAATGAATATAACGGGGTTGTTTGAAAAAATTGCCCCAGTATTTAGCCGTTATGGTGGCCATCATAGCGCCGCTGGTTTTACCTTGGCTACTGCGGATCATAAAGAATTAATAGAAAATCTACAGAAATTACTTGATACTGAGTATACTGAATTCGTACCTATTGTCACTAAATTAGTCGACAGTATGGTAACCCCCAATGAATTAACAGATCAGTTTTTCTCCTCATTATATGACTTGGAACCATTTGGAATCGAGAATCAAGAACCGTTATTCGCAATTGCAGGTGTCGTTGCTCAATTCGCTCCATTTGGTCAACAAGGAAATCATTTAAGGATATCATTGCAAACCGAGAATGGGACTGTAAAATGCATGGCTTTTGATCGCGCAGAGCTTATTGGTCAGATAGAACAGGGAGAATCACTCGTTGTGATTGGTAGACCCAAACAAGATGAATACTTAGGCCGAAAGCAATTGTCATTCTTTGTAGAACACATTGTAAAAGGAACTTCTCTTGAATCTGAGACTAAATAACGAATTATTTCTTTTGGGCAGCGTAATCAATTGCTGGAACGTAAATTGCGATGTCTCCTCGTGCGCCATTCTCAAAGACTGCTTCGCCTTTAGCAATGTATATTGGTTGCAAGAAATCTTGGACTTTTTCAGATTCGTAATAAGCCAATTCGAGATTGTATAAGTTGATTTCCTTAAATGGAGTTGTAGCTGTTGGTTTTAATGGATCTCCACCTTTTTCGTTTGCAAAAACAATTGTACCTTCACCTTTTGAAATAATACTTATGGCATCTGCAGGGCGAATTATTGTACTTGTTCCACATGGTTTTTCTTCAACTTTCCAGTTGTTGTAGATTAATTGTTGAAGAGCATCTGCAGGATCTCCACCTTGACTTCTCATGTAAAGTCTGACGTTTGCAGTTTCAGGGGTTTTTGAAACTCTTCGAGCAAAGAACGTTTGAAGATTCTTATCGTTTTCGCCTTTCTGTTTCATTATGTCGATGAATCCAATGAAGTCTATTCCAAGAGACGCGTCAAATGTTGGATCAAGGATCCCTTTTTCGTATACAAGCGCAACATTTCTTTTTTGAAAGTCGACTCTAACAAGTTGAGCAACGTCAATTGACTTTGCACTTCTCGGCTCATTGTTAACCATAACAACAGGGTAAGCAAAAGTCTTTCCATTTGAAAATTCATTTGTATATAGGCCAAGAGCACTTAAATAGTTACTACCGTATTCAGGTGCACGAAACATTGTTGCAGGAAGTAATAAGTTTGGAATTTTAGGTAAGACGCTTGCATCTCTAATATAGGTAAAGTTAAGAGTGTCAGTATTAACAACGAGCGTAGATTTTTTTAGAGCACTTTTCCATGTATAAACGGTAGATCCTGCAACGTGCTGTACTGGGTCGGTAAATCGAAGATCTTCTGCGAGTGCGTTTGCAATATCTCGAGTTGTGAAGGTTTCACCTCTAACGTCAATTTTATACACATAAGTAATTAATGGGACTTTGTCGTTTGGTAATGAAGGCGCTAATGCGACAACTTGAATTTGAGCATTTCCGTAAGATACACCTTCTTGTGCTGCAATTTCTAATTGAGGTAAGACACCACATTTATTATCTGGTCTAAAAACCTGATCTGGTGTTCTTGTAATCGTGAGTACATATAAATAGGCGTAATACCCGACAACGATAAGTACTACGAAAACTCCAACAAATTTCGATGCAATTTTTGTCCAAAATACGGTTTCAGTTAGTGTCATTTCTTTGATATAATGAAGCTATTGAATTGATTGTATCAGAAGTTATGTCATCTGTCAGAGTAAGAATGGCTCCAAGCCCAACTGGGTGGATTCATATAGGAACTGCAAGAACCTTTTTGTTCGATTATTTCATGGCTAAGCAGAATCCTGAAAACAAATTAATACTAAGAATTGAAGATACAGATCAAAAGAGAACAGTTGCAGGTGGAGTAGAATCCCTTATTCAATCACTTGGACTTTTAGGAATTATTCCTGATGAAGGAGTTGGTTTCGGAGGAGAGTATGGTCCATATCTACAAACTGAACGAACAGCAATTTATGCTGAATATACAAAGAAACTTTTAGCATCTGGACATGCATATCACTGTTTTTGTTCTGCAGATCGACTTGCAGCACTTCGCGAAGAACAAAAACTTTCAAAACTGAAACCTCATTACGACGGATTGTGTAAAAAATTAACACCAGAAGATGTTAAAGCAAAAATTGACGCAGGCGAATCATATGTCATAAGAATGAAAGTTCCAGAAAATGAAACGGTTGAATTTACTGATTTAGTTTTTGGAAAAGTAGTGTTTAATACTAGCGAAATTGATGAACAGGTAATTGTAAAATCGAGTGGAATCCCTACGTATCATTTTGCAGTAGTTGTTGATGATATTCTAATGAAGGTTACCCACATTCTCCGTGGTGTAGAGTGGATTCCAAGTACACCAAAACATGTATTACTGTATAACTATTTGGGTGAGAAACCTCCGGAATTTGTGCATGTTCCATTGATTTTAAATCCTGATGGAAAAGGAAAATTAAGCAAACGAAAAGGCAATGTCGCCGTTCTTGATTACTTGAGGAAAGGGTATATTAAGGAAGGACTTATAAACTTTCTTTCTTTGATTGGATGGAATCCAGATCCAGCAGTTGCACATAAAGATGAAATTTACGACGTTGATTTCCTTATTAAGCATTTTGATCCAAAACGTATTAAGAGATCATCCGGTCGATTCCAGTATGAGAAATTAGATTCAATTAATGCCCATTGGATCGCCCAACTACCAAAAGATGTATTATACGAAAGAATCTTGCAATGGATCGATTTGGTGTGTGTAAATAATGTAGTCGATGATATTCGTGGTGAAACGGAGGACTTGAAGGATTTGCGTATAAAAGTATCAAAACTAAAGACGTTTTTAGAAGCAGATAAACAGAAAGCGATTGAATTTATAGGGATTACGCAACAAAGGATCAAGCGTTTGCCAGATGTTTACGAATGGCTTTCAGTTTTATGGGAAGAAGTTGGATTTGAACTGGATGCGATATTTAGTGTCTTGGTAGATGTTGAGAAAAGAGCCGAAATCATCTATAATTTGCGTGACGCACTTGAAAAATTATCTTCTTGGGACCAGGAACTCTGGGAACCAGCAATTAGAGCACTCGCAGATAAGTATTCTATGAAACATGGTGATCTATTTATGGTTTTGAGAGTTATTGTAACGGGGAAGAAAATCTCGCCACCGTTGCGAGAATTCATGGTCTTGGCAGGGAGAGAATTCGTATCAAGTCGCTTCGACAAAGTGTTGAAATCTTTGTAGTAGTTGCCGGGTCGTCTAACGGTAGGACAACGGACTCTGAATCCGTTTATCTTGGTTCGAATCCAAGCCCGGCAAAA
>CAZCKT010000012.1:0-17748 GCA_964499355.1 uncultured Candidatus Saccharibacteria bacterium
ATTTTCTCGTTCTGGTGGTGCTGGTGGTCAAAATGTAAACAAAGTTGAAACTGCGGTAATTGTCAAACATATACCAACCGGGATAACCATTAAAAGCAGCCAAACAAGAAGTCAACTTCAAAATAAGCAAAACGCAATAACTATGATAAAAGCAGCGCTCCTAAAGCGAGAAGAAGAGCGACAAAAGAAAGAACTCTCAACCTACAAAATGACTTCACTCGAATCTGTAATCCGCACATATGATTTTGCATTAAACTACGTGAAAGATTCTCGCATTGGTTACAAAACATCTCAAGTCGACCGAGTTATGAATGGTGAATTGTTTCAGTTTGTTTGGCGAGAAATACTTGCATCAATATCATGAAACTTCTATATATTAAATCAGGTATTGCCATAGGGGGAGCATCAATACTTGATTTGTCCACACTTAAGGAACTGAATGACTTTAAGCAGCTCACTGTAGATATAGTTTCCGGGTATATCGATAATCATATGCACAGAATGATTAAACAACATGGTTACAATTTAGAAATTATACCTGAGCTTGATAGATTATCACCACAAAACGAATCCACGCAATAAAAACTTTATAAACAATTACTACATAAAGTTTTGGAGTACGATGTAGTTTTCATCTCACAACCACTTCTTGGTGACAATAATCAATTCAACATGATACTTCCAGAAATAATACGGAATTCTTCAGTGAAATACTTGTTGAGACTTCATAATCACGTACGTGATGAAAACGAAACCAAATTGATTTCGAAAATGTCAAATGCTTTCTTTCTTCCAATATCCAATGCTATCAGTGCGAAATTAAACAGTTTTCAAGTGACACGAACACTTGAATTACCATTCTTTTTTGATGCATCCAGATACACAAGTATAGAAAATCCAAATATGTTCGCAAGAGAGTTTTTAGGAATTGAAAAAGATGCAATTGTTTTATTTCAACCTACACGCGTTAGTATTTCTAAAAGGATTGGGAAATCGCTTGATTTAGCAATAAAACTTGAGAATTCACTAAAGAAAAAAGTTTATTTGGTTGTTGCAGGAGGAAGTGAACCAACAGAAGAAAGTCAATTTGAAAAAATACGTTTGGAAAAGAAATCAAGGTTAATAAACTACAACCGTATTGTATTCCTTGGAGGCTTGTCGAATACCAATGCACCTCTTCGAGTGAGTGACTATTTAAATCCAAATTTTGCAAACATTATTACTTTCATGAGCAAATACGAATCATTTGGGTTACCGCCAATGGAAGCTGCTTACTGTCGAATACCTTGCGTTTCTACGGCATATACTGATGAGATGGGTATGCCAATATTTAATAATATCTACAAGGATTTTAAGTTTATTGTAGATGACTTATCTGACGACAATAGTGTTAACGATCAAACAGTCAACGACGTTATCAAAATTCTCACTAATACACGACTTAGAAAATTAACTACAGAATACAACAGACAGATTGTCGAAATGAAGTATGGTAAACGTCAATTTATTGAGACTTTCAGTAGAATATTAATTGATGAATCTTGAGTCTGCTCCATGTGTTACAATCTTCAATGCTCCGAGTTTCAAAACTATCAAAATTATATACACAGGGTGACATTGTCATACCCGTATTAAAAAATGTTTCATTTGGCCTTGAACGCGGTGAATTCGTATTTTTAACAGGCGTTTCTGGTTCAGGTAAAACGACTTTGATTAAACTTCTAATTCGACAAGAATTACCTACTAAGGGGAGTATCGTTTTTGAAACAGTACCAATCGAGAAGCTTCCCCGGCAATTAGTCCCCTCTTATCGAAGAACTGTGGGAGTCGTTTTCCAAGATTATAAACTTCTAGAACACAAAAATGTTTTTGAAAACGTATCTTTCGTACTTGAAATACTAAACAAAGCGACACCAGAGGTAAAAAAAACCGTTGATTATCTACTCGATTACGTTGGATTAGTTGACAAAAAAGATCTATTCCCAAAACAACTTTCTGGCGGAGAAAAAAGAAGAGTTGTCATTGCACGAGCAATTGCTAATAATCCAAAACTATTAATTGCAGACGAACCAACTGGAGACTTGGACAACGATAATACAGAAAATATCATGGCACTTCTCGCAAAAATTAACAAAGCTGGAACGAGTGTCATCATGACAACCCATAATATGGACCTTGTTAATCGATATAACTACTCTCATTGGCATCTTGAAGGTGGCGAGTTAATCGACAGCACCAAGCAAAACGAACAAAAAGCTACAAAGGCATTTATGGAAAAATTAGCGAAAATAATGCCAGAGTCAATTGTAAAAAAGCTCGCGCCTCTCAATCCAGATGAAAAAGAAGATTTACTCAACCTGACCCCAAGCTTTCTTAAAGAAGAATTGAAATTCACCGAGAAAGAAATTGCGCAACTTGCAGATAACCTAAAGAAACTCTCTTAATATGAATCTCGTATGGGCTACAACATTAAAGTATATTCGACGTAATCCAGGTCTTTCGCTAGCTAGCATCGTCATTATCACGGTAACATTTTCACTTGGAACGCTGTTCTTTGTCATGAACCAATTTGCAACGAAAGCAGTAACTTACTTACAAAGTCAGCCAACGTTGTCAGTATTCTATGATCCTAAGGAAAAGGAAGACAACATATTGACATTTAAAGGGTATCTTGAGAAACAACCTGGCGTTATGAAGGTAACCTACTCAACTTCTGCAGATATTCAGAAACAATACTTAACTAGTATTGGAATTTCTCCTGAACAACAAGGTCAATATACATTCGATGCGAACCAAATTCGTATTATTAGAGTCCAGTTAAAACCTGATGTTGATTACAAGCCTTTTGTAAAACTTGTTGATGATGAAAAGAACAAGGGTGCATTAATTATTGATAGAATATTCTTTCAAGACATCGTCGAAAAGATCAGACAATTCAGCAATACTGTTACAGTCAGCAGTATTTTCATCACTGCATTCCTATTCATCATCTCTATAGTTCTCGTATATCTGACTATTGGGTTCACTATTAATAGATTTTCGCAAGAGATTGAAATCATGGACTTGGTTGGTGCTGAACCACGTGTTATAGCCATGCCTTTCATGTTACAAGGTGGCGTTTATGGAATAGTCGCTTCAGCAATATCATTTCTTTCAATTACAATCCTTTGGGCAATTGCAAATTTGATTCTACAAGACAATATCTTATTCAAATTTATTCACGATATGATGTCCAGTGTCGGATTACAGGCTTTATTCTATCCTTCCTGGTTATTTGTTGCCTTTGGTTTTATAGAAATTGGATTAGGTGCATTAATTGGATATGGTTGTGCATTCTTTGCGACCAAACGATATATAAAATAATCGTACTTACAGACTGATGTACACGCAGTACAAGAAAGCAGCAAAAAACGTTTTTCTTGTTTTACTTGCCGTCATACTTTTTTCTGCGGTAAAAACACCTCAACCTGTACAGGCAGCAAATGATTGTCCTGCTGGATATTCTCTGAGTCAGTGTTACGACTATTTGATTAAAAAGAGAAACGAACTCCAAGCACAAAGAAAGAAAATCGAAAGCACGCTCAATGGCGTTAGAGCTCAAGAGGGTGATATCCAATCTCAGATTAACGAGATTAACGCAAACATAACTGCAAACGAAAATGAATTAGCCCAAAAACAAATTGATATTGAGCTTGCAAGTATTGAAATAGCCAATATTGGCGAAGATATCTCAGAAACGAAAAATCGAATAGATACCCTAAAACAAGAAACTCAAACATCAATGCAAAAAGTAAATGAAGTTGCAATGCTTGCGTACAAGGTCAACAGTATTCCAATATGGTATTTACTCGCTCAAAACGACCTTATTTCCACCCTAGAAATGCTTCGGTACTTTGATTATGTGTCGCAACAAGAAAAAGTCCGTTTGGCGCAATTCACGAATCTTCAATCACAACTTTCTTCTGAAGAAAAAGTTCTCGGTACGGCTCAGGTTTCTATTATCGAAAAACGCGATACCATGGAAAAGGCGAACCTAGAGATTATCAAGATTAAAGACACCCTTGCATCACAACGAGATAAACAAAAAGTTCTATTGAGTGCCCTTGCAAAACAAGAACGCGACTTAGCTGCCGAACGATCTAGCTTAATTGCCAAACAGAATGCAGCTGATAGACAAGCACTTTCAATAGCAATCCAGTTATTCGAAGCAAATAAACTAGGTAATGGTACACCAGTTGGAAAAGGTGATGTCATTGGCCGTGAAGGTTACACCGGATGTACTTTCGGCGCTCATATCCACTATGGGTTTATTTCTGGAACTGGTTCGTATTACACAAACGTAAACCCATTCTCATCAGGGTTGCTCAGATTATCTGGTTCTTCCGTCACCGACGGTACTGCAAAATCACCACTTCCAGGAATGTTAATGACAAACGGTTTCCATGATAATTATTCAATTGACGGTGTTTCAACATCATCGGGAAATCAAGATAGCGGGAGAAAATATCAAATCCTTACTCCAGTATGCTGGCAAACCAAAGGTCGCACCTACTCACTAACTGGATGGGGTGCTCCAATCTTCGCGGCAATGAGTGGAAAAGTTTACTATGGCGTTGATAGTATGGGTGGTCGTTATGCAATCGTTGATCATGGAACTGTCTATAATGGAAAGAAATTAAAGAGCATTTACTGGCATTTGGATGGACCAGATTCAAGAAAGAAACTGCTCTAAAATTATCTGATATAATTGACGACGTTAACATAAATAATCATAAAAAAAATGAAAGACAATACCGTATCAACCACTGGTGAACAGAAACCAGTAACCGCAGAAAAGCAATCATTCAAAATTAAATTGCCTGCAAAAATTACCTTCAAAAAAGATGTCATGGTAAAGTTTGCTATCGGCTTCGTTATCGCATTAGCTATCGTTCCAGCAATCGACTGGGTAGTTCAGACATCCATCACCTCACAATATGTTGCATTCTACAAGGACTCCGATGTATCAAGAAACGCTTATCTTAAAGAATTAGAAAGACAATACGGAGATCAAGTAGTAAACGAAATGCTTGCAAAAGCAGCAATCGCTCAAGCAGCAAAAGATCGAGACATTAAAGTTTCAGATGCAGATGTAGACAAAGCAATCGAAACTGATAAAGCAAAAGCTGGAATTACCTCAGATGAGGACTTTAACAAAGCGTTACAGCAAAATGGAATCACTGCAACCGATTACCGAGCTTATGTAAAAGTTACTGTTACATTGGATAAACTTCTAGAAGGAACAGTTTCAGAACCAACAGATAAAGAAATTAGTGATTATTTTGCACAAAACAAAGACCTATTCACTGGAAAGAAACTTGAAGACGTTAAGTCCCAAATTTCAACGGATTTGAAAACAACAGCTCTTAACTCTAAGCGACAGGACTGGATTAGCAAAGCACTTACTGGGTACAATCCAAGCAATACTCTTGTTAGCAAAACAAACAAAGAGTACAAGTTCCTTAAAAGCATCTCTTTGATCCAGAGATTGTTCAGCAACGATACAACCAAATAGGATTCCCTAAGCGGTTAACACGAAAAACTAGTGACGTATTGATTAATATGTTGCTAGTTTTTTTGTGTATATAAAAAATAAGAAACAACTACTAGTTTCTTAAATTCCTAAAACGTAATACTTAATTGGCAACAACCATTTCGTAATCATTTGCGTGTTTTACAACAACCGCAATGTTTCCTGATTGAACATCCTTGAAGATAAAATAGTCCTTATCAAGTAGTTCCATTCTTTCAATCGCTTCTGTAACTGACATAGGAGCCATTTCTGTAATCACTTTTCGTCGTACCTTTGGCGTATATCCTGCGTAAATTGCACTTGCTGAATCATCTTGAACAGCTGCTGCATCTTCTACAACCGCTGTTTCTGGCCAATTTTCTGCCCCATCCCACTTTCGGAAATTATCTTTATACTGAACCATCTTCTCATGCAAACTCGACATCATATCATCGACGAGAACATATACATCTTCACCTTCCTTTTTGATACGAACTACTGCTTTTGGCAACGTGATCAAAAATCGAACATAGAAATCTTTTTCTGATCCTTTGTGGAATTGAGTATGTCCAACTTCAGCTTCTATTTGCGTCGCCGATTCAATATGCGGAACCTTTAACAGCTTATCTTCAATATACGACTTCATCGCATCAGTAAGCTCAACATTTCTTCCTGTGTAAACAATTGGTAAAGACATAACGTAAGAGTTAATTTAACCTTACCCTATTATAGCAGCCCTAAAAAAGGAAACACGTGAAGCGTAATAGATGAACTTGTAGCATCACTTAATAGCTGTAATTCCCGAGATGAATATGGTTTCAAGACAAAATCTTCTCCAGGAATCATACGATTTGTACGGCTTTCGATACCGATTCTAAGGGATTGCACACTCTTGCCAACTGTATTCATAACTGAAGAGATTCCTTTGTGCGTTTTTGAATTCTTTATCGGAGAGTATTTAAAGGAACCAAGTAGTATATCAAGCTCATCATAAACGACGAGCACATCTTCTGGATTTTTTACTCCATATTTGGACATAACTTGCTGAACTGCTCCGCCACTTAAATTCATAAAAGTTTGAGGTTTAACAAGGACAACAACTCTTTTCCCATCCTGTGTATAAACTTCAGAAATCATACTTTTTTCTTTTGAAACAATATGCCAATCTTCAACAACTAAACCTTTGGAACGAAGCTGCAATGCGAGTTCATCTATAACAAAAAAACCTGCATTGTGAGGAGTTCGCTCGTAAGCTTTACCTGGATTACCGAGTCCGACTATAATTTTCATATTCACCTAGTATACGGTCAGTTAATACCTTTTGCCAGCCGAACATTTCGTCTGAGTGATCATAGCCACTTAAATGAAGCATTCCATGAATAATAATTTCCAATAACTCCACTGAAAATGAATGTTTCAACATAATTGCATTCTTCGAAATATCATCCGGACAAATATACAATTCGCCCATTATATTGTTTTCGTACAGTTCAAAACTCAATACATCAGTTGAACTACCCTTCCCTCTATACGAAACATTCAGCGTCTTCATTCTGGTCTTGCCAATAATATTAACAAAAACAGTCTGATTTCGTGATTTACTTTCTAACTGTGGAGATTCGTTCAGAAGCGCTGCAATACGAGGCTGTACAAGAAAATCAAGAACATGAATGACTTCCTTTTTGTGCTGTATCGTCGTTATTGAATATTCAATTTGCATGAAGCATTAGAACATTTTCTTTTTGACGGAAACTTGCGTTCGTGGTTTGCTCTGTGCTCGTCGTCGCTTTCGTGAAGCTGATCTCTCAATTTCATGAATCTTTACGCGCTTTGCTTCTGATTTAGAAACAAAAAATCGCTTGTCGAGAACATCTGAAACAATACCTTCTTTAATAACTTGTCTCTGAAATCGTCGGAGAACAGAGTCGATTGGTTCGTTTTTATGTACAACTATAACTGCCATGTTCGAATTATACACAATTAATACTCTTTTGCAAAGATTGTCGGTGTTCCTTCTTAACCTGTCATAATGTCAGGTCCCCTTCGGTCGATTGATTCAATATGTATGACTCTTGGGGTGATTTTGTACTTTTCTTGCAACTGTTTTGCGCGTTCAGTGTCATCTTTGAAATACACACGAAACATTGCTTTTCCGGCTTCCATTGCAGCAACTAGCTCATCTTCGCTCGAAACATCAATAGTATTCTCGTGCAAGAACGTTTCTGCATTCTGTAATATTTCTGCGTGAATTTCGTCTAGAAGTAACTGAACTTGCTTGTAAACATCCGACTCCATAGCCATAGAGACCTTTTTCCCGAGCCTTGTCGTAAAGCTTAGTTGTTTTGCTTCTGCCTCACGCTTTCCTAATTCTAAACGCAATGGAACTCCCTTCATCTCCCATTGATTAAACTTCCAACCTGGTGTTTCTGTGCCCCAATCTGCCTTAAATCGAATTCCTACATTCTTAAACATCTCTTCAATACCTGAGACATATTTAGCTATGTTTTCGCGGTCCTCTTCGGTTCTAAAGATTGGAATAATAATTACTTGAATTGGTGCCATTTTTGGAGGTAGGATTAATCCTTTTTCATCTCCATGTGCACCGAGCATTCCACCTATTGCACGGGTACTAAATCCCCAACTTGTCTGCCAAACATGTTGTGACTGATTATTTTCGTCCAAGAAGGTTATATCAAATGCTTTCGCAAAGTTTTGACCAAGCAAATGTGAAGTTGCAATCTGTAATGCCTTTTTATTCTTAACCAATGTCTCAATCGTTACGGTGTAATCTGCGCCTGCAAATTTCTCGCCTGTCGTCTTGTACCCCATATATCCAGGAACTGCCATGCAATCTCGAAGAAATCTGTTATATCGTTTTGCAGCCTGAAGTACATCTTCAGCAGCACCTTCTCGAGTTGCATGAGCTGTATGTCCTTCTTGCCATAAAAACTCAGAGGTTCTCATATACATAACTGTTCTCTTTTCCCAACGGACAATATTGCACCACTGATTGATACGTAATGGTAAATCTCGATAAGAGTGGATCCAGTTTGGAAAAGTTTTATACATAATAGTTTCGGAAGTCGGTCGAATAACAAGAGGTTCTTCCAACTTTTCGCCACCCGCTTCGGTAATCATCGCTACTTCTGGGGCAAATCCTTCTACATGCTCTTTTTCCTTAGTCAAGAATGAATAAGGAATAAACATTGGAAAATACACATCTTCTATTCCGTCTTCCTCAATCATATTTCCAAGAACTTTTTGTACTTGTTTCCATAAAGCAAACCCGTAAGGTCTGTGAATCATTGTCCCTTTAACTGGACCATAATCAGCAAGCTCTGCTTTTATCGTCACATACTGATACCATTCTGCAAAATCTTCGTTAATATTTGGAATTTTTTCCATATTCTCGTCTATAAACTTAAAGTTTATACAAAGTTTCGAATTGTAACCGTTGACTGAAAAAGCACGCTTTAACAGCATCGAACGACAGAAACTCTGGTATGGACGAGTATTCTCGTGGTACCACCACACCTTTCCGAATGAAATATTCGGCTTATTATTGAAGTTGTTCCAGCTTCATCTGCCAAGTTAGCATGTAGGATTCTTGGACACTCTCAGGCGGGTTCGCATTACTGCTACTATTCCTGTTCTTTGTGTGAACTGCTCAATTATAACACTATCGTTTTATAAAGAAAAACCACACATCCTTAAACATGATCAAAACACCAAGGCTCAAAAGCATAAATAGACCAACTGCTGTAATAATATTCACAAGTTTTTCGTTTGGTTTTCGTCCACGTGCCTTTTCATAGAACAACAAGAAAATGTGCCAACCATCTAAACCTGGAAAAGGTAGCATATTAAATAATGCCAAACTGATACCAATTAAACCTGTCATATTTGCTAAATCAGCAAAGACTGTTTTAGAATCAGCTACAACATCTCCTACAGCTGCGACGATTGCAACAGGTCCAGCTAGTGCATAACTAATCGGTTCTAAATCTCCCGTTTTCGCTGTAAATGAAATCATTGCACCAAGTACTTTGCCAGTTAAAATGGTCATATTGGCAGCATGCGAAAAACCAGCGAACGCTTTATTAATCGTCTTTGTACTGTAATCTAACTGTCGTGGTGCAGAATCAATTTGAAAACCAACCTTTTTATCCGCACCTCTTATCAAAGTTACATCGCTTTCGACTTCATTTGTTAATACGTGTAATTTGATGGAATCACTTGTTGATTTACCAATTTCCTGAACTACTTCCGAAGGTGTAGAAACTGAAACATCGTTAACAGTGATTACTTGAAATGGTGCTTTTAAACCTAACTTACTTGCTGGCGAGTTCTCCACAATACCAACAACCATTGGATATGGTTTTCCGACTGTAGTTATTTCAGCTCCAACTGGCTTGAAATTCATTGGAATTGGAACTTTCCATCCATACAGGCTTAACGCAAAATAGAAAGAAAGTACTGCCATAATCACATTCATCAATGATCCAGCAACAAGGACCTGTAGCTTTGCCCATTTAGGTGCGGTTGCGAAATTTCCTGATCCTGTTTCGGCTTCCATTTCACCTTTCAATCCATTATATCCACCAAGTGGAAACGCTTTGATCATCCACATTGTCCCAAGCCACTTTTTCTTCAGAAGCGTTGGACCGAATCCAATTGCGAATTCGTGAACATCAATATTATTTTTTCGTGCTAAAAGATAATGCCCAAATTCATGAGCTATTACCATTATGTTTAGTACGAGGAGCGAGAGCAGTATGTTGAGTATCATAATTTGCTATTTTAGCAGTAATTCTCTCTTTTTTTCGTAAATTTCGTTTATTTGCTCTGTAAATTTCTTAGTTGTTTCATCAAGATCTTCCAAAGCCTTGAACATTGCGTCCTCTGGAAGCTCACCATTTTTTTTCATTTCTTCGATTTTGGTTTTTGAACCTTGTCGAATATCTCGTAAACCTTGTCTGAAATTCTCAGATCGATCTTTGAGCATCTTTGTGTAAGTTTCCTTCTTCTCCTGTGTCAAAGGTGGAAAGTTCAAGTAGATAGCATCGTCCTTTACCGTTGGCATGACTTCACCCTTCATTTCTGTTTGAATTGCATCTGCCGCTGGTTTCAAGTTTCCTTTATCCCAAGGTGTAATTATTGCAGTTGCGACACTAGGGGTACTAATCGTTGCAACTTGATACAAAGGCATTGCTGAACCGTAGGCGGTAACTTGAATGTTTTTCAACATATCAACATTAACTCCACCAGCTCGCATTTTTTGAGCCTCTTCTCGAAACGCCTCGACGGCGAGTTGCATATCAGTATCTACATCCGACCAGATTTGGGCTAAATCTGCCATCTTTCCATCCGTGATATTTTAATATTTTCTCCAAATTTTCCAGTTACTTCGTCTAATAAAGCACGAATTGTTTTGCTTTCGTCTTTAAAATATGGTTGGTCAAGAAGGGTGTTCTCTGCAAGATACTTCTTTAATTTTCCTTCCATAATCTTTTCAATTGCAGCTTCTGGCTTTCCTTCTTCAAGAAGTTCTGCTTTCCATTGTGCTTTCAATTCGTCGATAACTTTTTCATCTATCGAATCAGATGAAATGAACTTTGGACCTGTAGCAACAATCTGCAATGCGATTTCATGTGCAAATGCATTCAAGTCTGGGTTTCGTGCAACGAAGTCAGTCTCACACAACACTTCGACCATTGATGCCAAAGCTCCATTTCCGTGAACGTATGCGTGAATAACACCATTTTGTGTTACTCGACCTTCTCGCTTTCCGGCTTGTTCTTTAATAAGCTCAATAATAAACTTTTTTGCTTCTTCGTAGTTATCTGGATATTTTTCTGCAGCTTCTTTACAAAGACCAAAGCTTGCCTTAGTCTCTTGTCGAAGTTTTAAAAGGATTTCGTTATTTGCCATTCTTTTTGACTAATGAGATTATCTTTTCTGCTGTTTTCTCACCGATACCTTTGATGCCTTTGAGTTCATCAAGTGTTTTCTCTTTCAATTGTTCGATTGAAGTAATTCCTGATTGAGTCAATTTCTCGTTTACTGTTTCTGGAAGATTAAGTTCAGAAATTGATCGGAATGATGTGACACGTACTGTTCGTCCTGTCTTTGATTCTTCACGTGGTGTTACAACTGCTTCAACATGTGCGGTTACTGGCATTTCGCTAGCAACTTTGATTCGATGTTCTTCTTCAACATATCGTTCTAAATCGGTCAATCGTCGTGCAAACTGTTCACGCATTGGGACCAATCGCTTTGAACTATATTTATTCAATACTTCACTGAACACTCCGAACAACAATCGAATTGCCTTGATCGCGTCATCATTTGATGGAACTGGAAAATCGATCAAACGTGGGTCACAGTTTGAGTCAACAATACCAATAATTGGAATATTTAATGCTCGAGCTTCTTTTACAGCAATTTTTTCATACTTAGTATCAATAATAAGCATGACTTGTGGAACTCTATCCATAAACATGACACCATTAAATCGCTTTTTCAATTTTTCGATTTCACGTTGCATTGCAAGGAGTTCCATTTTTGGAAGTACATATCGCTTCTTAAGATGAAGTTCCTGTAATCTCTGTAATTTCTGAATTGATTGAGAAACTGTTTTAAAGTTGGTCAACAATCCTGATGGCCATTTATCGTTAATGTAGTAGACACCAAACTTCTCGCCCATTTCTTGAACGATAGATGCTGCCTGTTTTTTAGTTCCGACAATAAGTACTCGTGCTTCTTTTTGTACTGACTTTACGAGGAAATCGACTGCTGTTTCCAATGCTGGAACTGTTTTTCGTACGTCAATAACGTGAATACCTTTTGCTTCCTTAAAAATGAAAGGCTCGAATGCTGGATGCCAGCGTTGTGCAGAGTGCCCAAATTGTGCACCTGCTTTTAACAACTCTTCAGTTGTTGGAAATGTAATAGAAACTTGTTCGTTGTTCATTTGTTTCTCCTTTTACCTAAGCTTCCGACCATTTGGCAGGAGTGCGGAAGCCTGAATTATGTAATATATTTTCCTCTTTCGAGGTCGTTAATTATAGCACACTCGTTGATTCTTTGAAACTAAAGTACCCTTGTTTTCCTAGTATGACATGGTCGACTAGTACCAATGAAAGTAATTTTGCAGCCTCAGAAATGCTTTTTGTTAACCGAATATCCTCAGAACTTGGTTTTGGATCACCACTAGGATGATTATGGACCAGCACAAAATGACGAGTTCTAAACTTGATACTGTAGTAGAGGACATCTCGTACATCAACTATAACTGCATCCGTTGTGCCCTTTGCTAATAATTCAGTTCGTACCAAGGCAAGTCGAGGTGAAAGATAAACTCCATATAAATACTCCTGTCTTCGTTGTCGTAGATGATAAAACTTCTCAACCAGAAGACTTGGATTTGAATATATTGATTCCGAATTATTTCGAGATTTTTGACGGAGAAGTAATTCGTAGAGTGCAGCAACAACATGTTGATGAACAACTCCTAATGACTTACTCCGTGCTAATTCATCTACCAACTGCTGCGAATTACTTCCAACTTCGAGTGCATTCTCAATGATTGGTGTTACAAGAGCACTTAATTCATTCACCGATTTCCTTTTAGTACCGTATCGAAGAATTAATGAAAGCAAATCAGAATTCTCAAGTGAACTGTACCCAAATTGGCTACTTAGTTCTCGCGGTTTTCTTTGCAGCAACTTTTTTCTTGGTAACTTTCTTAGTTACTTTCTTCGTTACTTTTTTTACAGATACTTTTTTTGTAGTCACTTTCGACACTTTCTTTGAACCTTTTGTAGACTTGCCAGTAGCTGCTTCACCTTTTGCCCCACCTTTCTTAAAGAATCTACTCTTAATATACTTGCAGGTTGGATATGCAGAACATCCAATAAATGGCCTACCTGTTTTACCTCGTCTTTCAACAAGATGAGCTCCACAGTCTGGACATACTTCTTTTAATAGTACGGGCATTGTTTTCTTCACTTCTGGATAATTTGGATGTGCCCAGAAGATTCCAAAACGTCCTTTCTTCAGAATGTATCCTTCTGCATCAACCTCTTCAGGAACATAATACTTAGTCATATCGACGAAAGGTTCCTTATTCTTGCATGCTTCGTTTGGACATAGGTAATATTTCCCCCATGGTCCAATCTTCAAATGCATTTTAGTCCCACACTTTCTACACTCTTTATCTGTTTCGCCTAACGAGGTTAACTCTTCTTTTACGATAGACTTATTCTTCTCTTCTATTTCTTTAGCAAATTCTGGATAAAATGCATCAATCATTTTTTTCTTACTAAGTTTTGCATTAGCAATATCATCGAGTTCCTTTTCCATTTGCGCGGTAAATGCAAAATCGACAATTTTCATGAAATGCTTTTTTAGAAAGTTGCAAACCAAGATTCCGATTTCAGAAGGAATCAAAAATTTCATTTCTCTCGTAATATAATTTCGGGCAATTAATGTCGCGATAATTGTTGCGTAAGTTGATGGTCGACCAATGCCGAGTTTTTCCATTTCCTTAACCAATGTAGCATCATTATATCGACTTCTTGGTGTTGTCATTAAGTTTTCACTAATGATCTCATTAACATTTAATGTGTCACCGACATTAACAGTTGGTAATGGCTTAATTTCTTTTTCTTCTGCATGTTTAAGCAATCGATAGCCTGGAAAAATCTCTTTCTGGGCAACTGTTTCAAATACCCATTTTTTCTTTTCCATAAGGTTTCTTGCTTCACATTCTTTTGCAGGAATTGTTTTAACATTTTCTTCTTCAAGAACCTGTGGTTTCATCTGTGTTGCAACTGCTCGGCGCCAGATCAACGAATACAATTTGTGTTGCTGTGGTGTTAAATACTGCTTAACCATATCTGGTGATAGTTCAACATGTGTAGGTCGAATCGCTTCGTGCGCTTCTTGAGCTACCCGTGACTTTGTCTTGTACCTACGAGGTGCATCATTAACAAATTGCTCCCCATATTTGGTTTTAATCAAAGCTCGAATTGCAACTATTGCTTGTTCACTCATATTAACTGAGTCAGTTCGCATATACGTGATTAACCCAATTCGTCCACCTTTGTCTTTTACATCAACACCTTGATACAGCTCTTGCGCAATTTTCATGGTCATTTTCGCTGTAAATCCGAATGTTTGGTTCGCTGCTTGTTGCATTGTTGACGTCGCAAGTGGTGGGGGAGGAGATGAGGTTACGGTTTTTGTTTTGTGTTCAATAACTTCGTGTGTTTGCTGCAAATCTAATAACTTCTTTAATTCATCACCTACTTCTGGCTCAGCCTTGACCATACTTCCACGTCCATCTACCATGGTAAAAACGACATCACTTCCTTTATATTTCGCTATGAAGGTCATATACGGTGTAGGTATAAAGGCCCTGATTTCTTCTTCTCTTTCTACAACTAAACGAAGTGCTGCTGACTGAACTCGGCCAGCAGAGAGTCCAAATTGAATTTTCTTCCAAAGTAATTGTGATAAAGGATAACCTACCAAACGATCGAGGACTCGTCTAGACTGCTGTGCTTCGACTAAATCTTGGTCAACATTACGAGTCTCACCTATTGCTGATTTAATAGCATCTTTTGTAATTTCATGGAAAACTGCTCGTCGTACTTTTTCACTCTTTTCTGAAAAGTTGCATAGTTTAGCAACTTGCCACGCAATTGATTCTCCTTCACGATCAGGGTCTTGTGCAAGAAATACTGTTCCAGTCGTTCCTTTTACTGCTTTCTGAATTTCTTTTATTACTTTGTCTTTTCCTTTGATGGTCGTATACATCATTTCGTATCCATTCTCTATATCGACGCCAATTTTATTCGTTGGTAAATCAATTAAATGGCCGACCGTCGCAATAACAGAGTAATCTTTACCTAAATATCCTTGAATTGTTTTCGCTTTTGCTGGTGACTCGACAATAACTAAGTTTTTGGCCATGAATTATATCCAGAGAAATTAAATACGATTTTATTCTTTCGTTCTTTTATAATACCAAAACGGTGTAATTCTACCACGTTCCGTTCAAATAGGGATAAATCATTGCTTGATGAGTTATAAATATATCGCTTTAAATCAGCATCCCCTAGATTCCTTGCGTCCGATTTTCTTATGGTTATGAGGTGTTGTGAAATTTGATCAATAAATATTTTATACGATTCAATAAAATCATCGCGTTGCTCAGCGAGATAGACATCGTACAAACTTTGAATAAAGGTACCTTGTAAATTTTTTAACGCAAAGGCTATTCCTCCTTGTGACTCATCTACTTGTGGGTCAGGTAGAACAACGTAGACCGATCGGTCATAAGAAAGTGCTAAATCGCTAGTAATTAACGTACCGCTACGCAGAGGTGCTTCTATGACGACTGTAATTGGGGAAAGTGCTGCAAGCAATCTATTTCTCGCCACAAATTGCCATTTACTAATTGGCGTTACACTCTGAGGATATTCAGAAATATACAAACATGAGTCGGATATAGATTCCATATCAACTTGCAGCTGTGGTAGAACTGCTATTGTTTGCCCCCCACGTTTAATAGTTTCCTCGAATACGAAAGAATCAATTCCTTGAGCCAAACCAGAAACAGTTATAACGCCAAGTTTAGTCGCTTCGTATGAAAGTTGTTTAGCTTTCATAATTCCCCACGGTGAACAGGTTCTAGAACCAACCAGCGTTATTTTATTACATTGCTTCAATAATCGAGAATTTCCAGAACAAAATAAAACAGTTGGTTTATCTGGAATTTCATTGAATTCAAAAGGATATTCGTCATCACCCCAAAGTACGACCTGAACTCCATTTTCCTTTATTTGCCGAATATATTCTCTGGCTTCATGCAACCAAAGGCTAACTTGGAGTAACAACGTCGCAATACGAGAGTTAATGACTTTTTCATCATACATTTTCCTAATGAACATATGAAATTCACCGGATTGAAGTTTTGCTTCAAAGTCTTTGTGAAATTCCTGAATGATCGGAATAAACCATTTCGCCATTGATTGACTTGACGTTATACGCTTATCGATCAAATACCATGCTATTGCCTTCAATTCGTCCATGCAAAATTATGCATGAGCAAATATGATTAATTATCGTGACTAACGCGCTACTGTATTGCCCTTTGCATCAAGACAATGTGAAAACCAAGCGATAGGATATGAAAATCCAGTTAATTCAGTACATAACGGAACACCTTGTCCAACATAAGAAACTATCCATGTTCCGTTCTTTTTTCCTGCTGCCCACATTGCGCCACCCATATCATCGGTGTTTCTGACACTCCCCTTTGCAATAACACCATTATTTGAGCTGATTGAGAATTCAAATTTAGGTGCTGGGATTCCTGTTTTAAATAAAAGTGCTGCTTTCAGTACATCAGCATCTGTTTTATCAGGACCAGTTGTTACACTAATTGTCGGTGTCGCGGTAATCTGAGCCGTTGAGGTAATGAGTAGTGTTGTACTTGGAGTTACTGATGGAGTTGGCGTTGGTTGCCCACCTTGCGCTTGTTTATACATTATTGTCAAATATCCTGCGACAATAATTATTGATGCGAATACGATGCCAAACCCGAACAGAATACTTTTGCTCATACTACTTGTATCAAATAAGTAACTTATTTTATACCTTTTCTGAGTTTGATGTCACCTCTATAGCTAGTGACTTGCAACTGCATGAGTCTTTCCGTCTTTTTCTTTCATTTCTCGAGGAAGAATAAATGATACGACCAAGCTCAATGCATTGAATATCACCGTATAGTAAAGAGCTTTCTGGCTTCCTTGTACCGTTGCCTCGTTTTTAATTGATACAATCTCTTTGCCAATTGCAGCGGCAGCAGGGTTATTCCCCATTGCTCCGGCCGAAAAAGATGATTGTCCGCTACTGTTTTCGACTTGGGAAACAATTGCTGGTTTAATCTGTGCTGGAATCAACACGGAATCATTAACTTTTGTTGTCATTACCGTAGTTATTGTCGCCAAGAAAACAGCACCTATCAACGCAGAACCGAGTGAAGAACCTAATTGACGGATTGTATTGTTAATTCCGGATGCTTCACCTGCCATATTTGGATCGATGGCCGATAATGTGACATTCGAAATCTGAGACATAGTAAGTCCCATACCAACTCCAAGAGTTGCCAATCCCCAGGTAAAATC
>CAZCKT010000013.1:0-17728 GCA_964499355.1 uncultured Candidatus Saccharibacteria bacterium
CAGGAAGATTTAATGCTTTGCCTGGTTTTAAGATTTCTCCGAATACAACTTCACAATGCATAAAACCACTGACGACTTCTTTCACAATAAGTTCAACATCGCCATCACCAACAAGGATTATTTGACCTTCCTTAACAAATTTGTAAAGTTGGGGATAGTTTGCTGGGTAAATCGGATCAGATGGCGTACTCCCAATAGATATATGCATTCCAGGAGACAATTTAATTGGCTCTGGAAATTTGTTCATTCGAACTTCAGGTCCTTTAACATCAAGCATTAATGACACCTCGTTAGAAACTGAACGGACAAGCTCTTTTACCTTATCCATTTCTGCTGGGTCTGCGAAAGCTCCGTTAACACGTGCACAATTCATCCCATTTTCAATCATTTTTCTCATAACATCAGCATCCCATGAGGATGGTCCAATGGTACAAACTATTTTTGTTTTTTTATTCATAATGCCGCATTTTAGTATATTTAATTCCCTGTGGGAAGAGGTGATTATATCAGTAAATTGTGTATACTTGAGAAATACTAATTTAAAAGTACTCAAAATGTTTCGAGGAAATGCAAAATATATACTGGTTATTGTGCTTACAATGGTACTCATTGGACTGGCTGTTATTTATACCCCAAAGCCCATACAAAAAAACATACCTGAGACAGAAAAAACTGTTACGAAAACGAATGGAGCATTTACACTTGTAGCGACATATAAGCAAAATAATAGTTGGTCATATGTACTAACAGGAAAGCTACCAACACCTTGCGAACAAGTTCAGACAGACGTTTTATCAACAAATGAATCAGTTGAGCAAGTAACAGTTCGCCTTATAACAAGTTCGTCCACAGATATGTGCACTCAGGTAATTTCCGACTATACTTCCAATGGAAACTTCACAGCTAGTAGTAGCGCTGAGATCTCTTTATCTGTAAACGACTAGCACAGTCCGAGCGTTACTTTACTATGTTATAATCCTCTGACATGACTAAGACACAGAGCAACTATACAGCTTCAAATATTACCGTTCTTAAGGGCTTAGAAGCAGTCCGACAGCGTCCAGCAATGTATGTTGGGTCTACTGATATCAACGGTATGAATCAGATCTTTTATGAAGTACTCGACAACGCAGTTGACGAGGCTTTGGCAGGATTTGCAACTCACATAACAGTCGTTCTTCATAATGATAACTCAATAACTGTTCAAGATAACGGCCGTGGTATTCCAATCGACATTCATCCTGAAACTGGACGAAGTGCCCTTGAAACCGTTATGACCGTTCTTCACGCAGGTGGTAAATTCGACAAAGGTTCTTATAAGATTTCTGGAGGTTTGCACGGTGTTGGTATGTCTTGTACAAACGCACTCTCTATAAGAATGGTAACCAGTGTGTATCGAGATGGGAAAAAATATCAACAAGAATATAAACAAGGTATTCCACAAACTGAACTCTCACACAAACCAGCACCAGAACATAAGGGACGAAGTGGTACCACTCAATTCTTTACTCCAGATCCAGAGATTTTCGGAGACCTCCGCTATAGCGCAAAAACGATTGAAACAAGAATTCACTATCAAGGATTTTTAACTTCTGGAATCAATTTTACTTTTGTTAATGAATCAAACGGTAAAACTATTGTAAAGCGTTATTATTTTGAAAAAGGTATTCTTTCGTTCGTTCACAACCAGCAAACTGGAACGCCAATCATGAAAACTCCGTTTTACGTGAACAAAGAAAAAGACAATATCGCCGTAGAAGTTGGTTTTGTGTATACAGACTCAATGACTGACAAGATTAGAACCTTTGCAAACAACATTGAAAACGCCGAAGGAGGAACCCATTTAGCCGGCTTCAAAGCAGCACTTACTTCTGCAATTAACAAATATGGATTTGCAAACAAACTCGTTGATGACAAAACAAAACTCGAAGGGGAAGACGTTCGAGAAGGATTAACAGCAATTATTTCTGTTAAGCTTGGAAATCCTCAGTACGAAGGTCAGACAAAAATCAAACTTAATAACCCTGAAGTAAAGAGTGCAGTCCAAGCTGTCGTTACAGATGCCTTGGCAGAATTTTTTACGGAGAATCCACAAGATGCGAAGCAAGTTATTTCACGAGCTATTCTCTCTCTCAAGGCACGAAATGCAGCAAAGGCAGCACGAAATGCAATCTTACGAAAGAATGTCCTAACATTTACCGCTTTACCAGGTAAACTTGCTGACTGTTCAACAAAAGATAAGGAAAAATCAGAGCTGTTTGTTGTAGAAGGTGATAGCGCAGGTGGTTCAGCGAAGCAGGGTAGAGACCGAGAATTCCAAGCAATTCTACCACTTACCGGTAAGCCAATTAACGCAGAAAAACACAGAGTTGATCGAGTACTCGCAAATTTCCGATTAAAGGACCTTGTCACCGCAATTGGTTGTGGAATCGCAGACCAAATGGATATGAGCAGGCTCCGCTACGGAAAAATTATCATCATGACTGATGCAGACGTCGATGGATCTCACATTTGTATCCTTGTATTGACCTTCTTCTATCGATTTATGCGACGACTTATTGATGAAGGCCATGTATACATTGCACAACCACCACTATTCAAAGTAGAAGTTGGAAAAGAGAAATTCTGGTTCGTCAGTGAACCCGAAAAGGATAAATTCGTCCTTGATCGAACAAAAGCTGGTAACAAAATAAAGAGCGTGCAACGATTCAAAGGTCTTGGAGAAATGAACCCAGAACAACTAAAAGAAACAACTATGGATGTTAAAAATCGTGTACTTAAGAAAGTATCTGTAAACGACGCGGCAGCTGCTGACTCATTATTCGATATGTTAATGGGTACTGAAGTTGGACCGAGAAAGAAGTTCATCCAGCAATACGCGAAATACGCAATGTTGGACGTTTAGGTCAAGACTTTCGAATAAACAAGAAACTTGGTACACTGAAATAATAATCTAGCTGCCCAAAAAATGAAAATTGCAAAACTTGTTGCATACGAAATTCTCGCCTCTGGTGGATATCCAACTGTTGAAGTTAAAGTCACCTTAGATACTGGATCTGTTGGTGTCGCATCTGTACCTTATGGTGCGAGCGCAGGAACGCATGAAGCGACCGTTCTCACTGACGGAGATACAACACGATGGTATGGACAGGGAAACCTCAAAGCAGTATCCAATATTTTGAATGAAATTCTTCCAGCAATTTCTCAGATTCCTGCAGAAAACCAAGTTGAAATTGACTCAGCTATGATTCGGCTAGACGGTACACCAAACAAAGCTCGATTAGGTGGTAATGCAATCCTCGCTGTCTCATTAGCTGTCGCAAGAGCAGCCGCGAACGCTAACAAACTTCCTTTGTATAAATATTTGATTAATACATATGGCTTGCAAACGGATTTATCAAAACTTCCTCAGCCAATGGTAGTCGTAATTGAAGGTGGAAAGCATGCAGATGAAACGACTGATTTTCAAGAATTTTGTATAACCGCTAAAGAGCAGGGTAGTGTCGCAGAAAATGTTCGCCGAGCGCTCGAAACCTACCACCATCTCAAGAAAATTCTAAAGAAAAGTAAATTATCAACAAATGTCGGAAACGAAGGAGCTTTCGCGCCAAATGGTATTCCAACAAATGAAGCTCCATTGCAGTACATAATGGAAGCAATTACAAATGCTGGATATACACCTGGAAAGGAGTTGGGTATTTCTATTGATGCAGCTGCAAGCGAGTTCTTTACTGGAAACTACGAACTCAAGCTTGAAAATCGACAATTTACTGGAGAAGAATTAATCAACTTCTATGCTGAATGGTTGGACAAATATCCTTTTGTATCACTGGAAGATATGTTGGCAGAAGATGATTGGGAAAATTGGGTAAAATTGAATCAACTTCTAATACAGAAAGGAATTCGACATATTGGCGATGACCTTACGGTCACTAACATTGCACGCCTTCGTAAAGCTATCGAATTGCAAGCAATTTCAGGAATAATTATTAAACCAAATCAGATCGGTACACTTTCAGAAACTATCGCTTGCTGCCAAATTGCAAATGCAAACAACATAATCACCATCACCTCACATCGTGGTGGAGGCGAAACAAACGACCATTTTATCGCGGACTTAGCTGTTGCTGTTGGAAGTGCATTTGTGAAAGTCGGTCCAACAAGAGGAGAACGAGTAAGCAAGTACAATCGATTAATGGAAATTGAACGCGAACTCAAAGGATAAAAGTTCGATTGTCCCGATAATCACTTGGCAAACTTATACCTATACAGTATTATTCAACTATGCGCTGTTTGATTGTTGCACCAGAAATTGAAGATCCTCAATATAGAGGAATACAGATGATTTTAAAGCATCTTATACGATCAGCCTCTGAAAGTAATATCGAGGTGTATTTGTTAACAGGAAATTTATCGGAAAATTCCACTAAACTTTTACCTGAATTGCATCGACGTGTTAATTTTATCTATTTAAAACACTATCTTACAAAAGGAATGGATAGTTTTAGAGCCATTAACAAGAAACTTTCGATTCCCGCAATCATATACACCTTTTTCAAAAATTTTTTCAGAAAACCACTTGTAATCAATATTCCAAAAGATGTCACCCATTTTGATTTACCTTTACTAGATAACATTAATCACGTTGTTGATGTTCCTTATTTCTATCAAGGACTAAGTAAAGGATTGCCAATATTTAGTAGCGTTTTGTTACAGAAAGTTATTGATCAAAATAAAATAGATTTTGTTGTAACTTCAGGTCCAATCGCGCTAAAAAAACTGAAAAACAACTTTAAATTGGTACAATTTGTACACGATTTTATTCCATTAACGCTAACTGAAGATCCAATTGAGAACAAAGACATTCTAAAGTTTGCTAAAAAAGTAAATGCAGCAATTGTAAATTCAGATTTGTTACTAACAAATTCAGATGCTACGAAAGCAGATATACTTTCTATAGCACCAAAGAAAAAAGTGGAAGTTCTCAATGGTGCGTTTTCTGCTTTTTCAAGAGAACTGGAATTCTACAAAAAGGACTCCTCGGTTCTAGAATCAAACAAACTACTAAAACAGGGTTATTATCTATTTGTCTCAGCACTGGAAAAACGAAAAAACGTAGCCAGAATAGCAAGAGCGTTTGTATCGATTGCAAATGACGTACCTTATTCTCTAGTACTTGCTGGAAAACAAGGTTATAAATTTGAAGAACTGATAAGTTACCTTTCGACACTTCCCAAATCAATTCGAAGCAGAATTATAATCATGGGTCACATTTCGGAACATGACAAATACACATTAATGAAAAATGCATTTGCTTTTGTTTATCCGAGTTTATTTGAAGGATTTGGAATCCCTGTACTAGAAGCGTTAGGACACGGTTGCCCAACGATAACAACGCGGGTAGGTGGAATACCTGAAATTGCTCAAGAAGCAGTATACTATATAGAAAACCCCTATTCAGAAGCAGAGATTGCACAAGGTATGGTCGCATTGCATAACGACTTGCATTTATATTCTAGACTAAGAAATGATGGACCTTCTCGAGCAAAGTTTTTTACAGAAGATGCGTTCAAAGAAAAGTTTATAGCAGCTATTAATCAATTAAATTTTGCCAAATAACAAACATGTCCAAATTACTTTCAAAAATTAAAAGCTTCTTTACACAAACGACGAATTCAAAAGTTGAAAACCAACTGAATGATATCGCCTTTTATGTAAATATGATTAAAAATGGTATGACTGTAAAAATCGATGAATACACAGCATTGACACGAATTTTTACTGGACAAAAAATTTATGTTGATACCCGAGATGTTTCAAACGCTCCACACCTCATGTTAGAAGGGTATTGGGAAATGGAAATAACCAATATTATTAGAAGATACGTAAAAGAAGATACCGTATTCTTTGATATTGGAGCACATGTAGGTTACTTTGCTCTTGTTGCCGGAACTCAAATTCGCTCTGGAAAAATCCATGCATTCGAAGCAAATCCAGAATTGACACCACTTATTCAAAAAAGTATGTCTGTAAACGGACTTGATGCGATTATGAAAGTAAACAACG
The DNA here is from genome assembly GCA_964499355.1 of uncultured Candidatus Saccharibacteria bacterium. Classification (GTDB taxonomy): domain Bacteria; phylum Patescibacteriota; class Dojkabacteria. Next base: position 6,067 of record CAZCKT010000013.1, read on the forward strand.
TCGCAATCGCAGATAAAAAAGGGGTGCTCAAGCTTTCAAGATATGCTGATCTTTGGGGAAGTTCTACACTGCATGATGTTAAAGACACAAGGATTGATAAAACATACGCAGTTTCTACAATAACGCTAGATGATTATTGTAAAGAAAATGATATTTCCCATGTCGATGTGATAAAAATGGATATCGAAGGGTATGAAGATAAAGCATATGAAGGAATGCAGGAATTAATAAAAAATAGTCCATCATTAATCATGTTCATGGAGTATTCAGATGGAAATTACACAAACAGTAGTGATTTCTACGCGAAATTACAGAAAGATTTTGCATACATCTATTACATTGCAAAAGATGGAAACTTGCAAAGACTTTCAAATTACGAAGAACTGAAAACAAAGGCAGGTGGCGATTGGGCAATGATTGTATTGTCTCACAATGGATTGCGATAAAAATGCAGCAATTGTATGACGACTCCTCTCTGACATATTTTTTGCATATTCCAAAAACGTCGGGGACATCTTTTTCACAAGTTCTGGATTCGCTTGTTCCTAACAGTGAAACAATATGTCCAGCTAAACTTTGGCGGCAACTATTGCCACTTATTCCCTACGATTGGAGCAAAACAAAACTTCTGCGAGGTCACTTTGGGTACGGGATTCATAGAAATATCCCCAAACGTCTCAAATATCTCACATTTCTTCGAGATCCGATAGAAAGATGCATTTCTTCCTATCATCATCTTTGTATAGATTACGATAATGCAAGATGGGTAGATAATAAATCTAAAATAAACCCCAAACTTGGACTAGACTTCATTCTCAACGAGAGGCATTTATACTCAATCTTTTTCAATGTACAAACATGGCACCTTGGGAATGATATCGATATGCTCGAAAAAGTTGATTTTGCCGATCTAGAAAAATCGATATCAGCCATTGAATCTTCTGCTGAACAATCTCTTCCACACAAACAAACGGGGGAGCAAGCTATGCAACATATTCAGCAGGTTGCTTGGTTTGGAATACAAGAATTTTATGAACAATCCATGCTTCTTTTTTCGTATACCTTTAATGTCCCCGTTACATTATCTCAACAAAAACTTATGGTATTACCTGGACGTCCAGCTACAGAGAGCTTTTCAAAAGATACTATCGATGAACTCAAGAGACGAAATATCTACGACCAATCACTTTATGAGCTTGGAGTGACTGTCTTTACTAGCAGATATATTGAAATGTTGAAGAATTTAGAAATTTCTGTTCCTCAAGGATTTGCTCCATTAGAAACAGATCTAGTTACAATACAGGAAAAAATCAACGCAAAAAAACTAAATCGAGAGTAAGGATTTATACTTTTCAACAACATCAACTGGATTGCCATCTGCAGCAATCGTATGATTATCAATCAAAATAACTCTGTCACAGAACGTCGTAACCATCTCCATTGAATGTGAGACCATGACAATGGTTTTGCCTTCTTTTTTCAATCGATTAAACACATCGTAACATTTTTTCTGAAACGCTAAATCGCCTACCGCAAACACTTCATCTAGCAAGTAAATATCTGCTTGAGAAAGAAATGCAATAGAGAAAGCAAGTCGAACTTGCATACCAGATGAAAAGTTTTTCAATGGTAGATTGACATATTCTTCTAGCTCAGCAAACTGTAAAATTTCATCAAATTTTTGTTTTATCTCTGACCTTGTCATTCCTAAAATTATACCGTTGAGAAATATATTCTCTCGTGCAGTTAATTCAGGATGAAACCCTACACCTAACTCCAAAAAAGGAACCATTTTACCTTTAATTTCGATTTTTCCAGAATTTTGAGCATATATTCCAGAAATAGTAGAGTAGATTTTCCCGTACCATTACGGCCGATAATACCAACTGTCTCTCCCTTCTTTATAGAAAAAGAAATATCATCAACTATTGTACTTTTCTTATGCTGAAATAAGACACGTGGATCGCTTATTACATCGACTAAAGTAAGCTGATGCTTACTTGGAATATAGTACCGTTTTGTAAGATGCTCAACATTAATTGCAAAATCAGATGTCATATTTGTTCAGCTACCTTCGCAATTGTATTAGTAAAAAAGAAATATCCTGAAAGTGTAAACAACACTATACAAAAAATAATTAAAGGTAACTGAGGATCTACACTTACAACACCAATAACTCCTGATCGAACCATTGTGAGCAGATGTGAAAATGGATTAACACCAATGATTGCCAATAACCTAGGATCATTAATCGATTCTGGTTTGTAAAACACAGGAGTAGCCCAGAATAAAAGTTGTAACGATAATTCAACGATATGCCTAATGTCATGAACAATAATACTCAAAACGCTCAAATAGAAACCTACACCCATAAGAAAGACTATTGTAAGTGCAACGCCAAAAATCGCATAGAGTATTGGAATAAGTGCAAATGAACTTTTTACCCAAATCATTGCCCCTAATAAGATTGCAGTATTAATTAGAAAGTTTGAAAATGCAACTGCGAGTGAACTTAAAACAACTATTTCTCTAGGAAATCTAACTTTTAATATAATATGAGCTTTATTTGATAACGCTTGCATGCAAAATGTTGTTCCTTCATTAACAAAATTCATAAAGAAAATTCCTGCCATTAAATACAGTGCAAAGCCCTCTTTAACGCCAAGTAGAGCAGTCCAAACAGTATAAGAAATTAAAAATAGGGAAATAGGTTTGATAATTACCCACAAAAAACCAAGAATAGAGTGTTTATATCTCAACTTGAAGTCTGTAATAAAGAACTCTTGAAATAACGAAAAAGATTGAGACATCATCGAAAATATCACATTTACTTGATTAAGACAACACATTGAAATTTCCAGAGGAAGGGACTTGAACCCCTAACCAAGAGATTTACAGTCTCCTGCTCTACCATTGAGCTACCTCTGGTTAGGTGAATTATAATCGAAACAAGCGCTTTCCGCAAGAATATGACGAAAAAGATCCCCCCTTGCGAGACCTCAATAATGATGTACACTTGTGTAATGTTATTAACACCGTTAAAAAAGCTTTTTCAAAACTATCTATCGAAAATGAAAAAGTGGGAAAAGAAGCACCCAGTTCTTAATACATTACTTGTACTTTTTGGAATCGTTTTTCTATGGCGAGGAATTTGGGGATTATTGGATACATTTCTTTTCCCAAATAATCAACCATTAAGCTATGGAGTCTGTGTCATTTTGGGATTTTTAATATTATTACTTGATGATTTTGAACTCGATGAAATCTAACAAAAATCTGTTCAATGCAATCGGTGTTTTAGCAATTGGAGCAATATTAACTGGCGGGGGATTATTCCTTTGGCAAAATCAATTCAACTTCATTTTTGCACCACAAGCAGCGACCAAGAACGTTCAGGCAGTCGTCGTTATTGGAGAAAAAGACACGAATGAAATTTCCGAATTAGGAAAAAGTGTCGTCGCAAAACTTAATGAAACATCCCCAAAAAAGATAGAGTTGATAGATCGTTCAGAGACAGGTACCGCAGTTTCAACATTACGTGATCAGTCAGTTCTAGGATTTAATGACATTACCAAACCGATAACAGGCCATGTTTATTTCATTGCAACAGTTGGGGAGAGTGATTTTACACAAGGCGTTACCAACAAAGAAGCTGTCTCGGTTATTTCAAGTAGATTTTCTCGAAACTTGTCGAATCTTATTGACATTTTAACCTCAAGACCTGGGGCGTTCCCAGACGGTGTCAGTGTCTATATTGCGATGTTTCCAGATCCAACCGCAGGATCAGGCGACGTTTCAGTATGCAAAGGAGTTATTCCAAATAATGGAAAAGAATACACAAGATCTGTTTATTCAGAAATGACTAAATCACTTGCTGCTCTAAAATCGGTGTATCCACAGTATCTTCATATTGTTAACGCAAATGCATCGTTTTCTGACCATGGTTTAAGTTCAAGTCAGAGTTGGTTTGATTCTTGTACTAAAATTTCTCAAGTTGGATCGCAACAACTAAATAATGCATTCACAGCAGAACTAGGCAAATAGCCCTCATTGTTTGATGTTTTCTTGCGTTTGGTGTATTATCAAAGTATGACACCTACATACAAAGTATCGAAAAAAGTAGAAAAACTTATAGATGCATTCCAAACACTTAAGACTTCGCCAGAATTTGTTTCCTTTTTACGAGATCTACTAACGGAACCAGAGATAGAAGAATTTGCTGATAGATTAGCAGTAGCAAAAGCACTTTCTGAAGGTAAAAGTCAGCGAGTTGTCGCTAAAGAAACAGGTATCAGCATTGCAACAGTAACTCGAGTTAATCAATGGGTAACCAAAGGAATGGGTGGATACAAGATTGTATTGAGCAGATTGCAAAAGAAAACGACAAAGAATTCAATACTAGACAAACATCGAACGAAATAACTGTCCATTGCCAAATTAACTTGTATAATTACAATATGAATCAAAATTTTCTCTCAACACAACCATATAAGGGAGCACGTGACTTCTATCCTGAAGACATGCGAGTAAGAAACTATATTTTTTCTACATGGAAAAAAGTTTGCGAGCGATACGGTTTCGAAGAATACGACTTTCCAATTCTTGAAAACCTCGAAGTTTTTGCATCCAAATCAGGAGAAGAAATTGTTGGGACCCAACTATTTTCTTTTGAGGACAAAGGAGAACGAAAAGTCGCAATACGACCTGAACTCACACCAAGCACTGTTCGTATGATTGCTGGCAAATACAATGATTTACCTAAACCAATCAAGTGGTTTATGGTAGGTAACAATTGGAGATTTGAAAAGCCCCAAAAAGGTAGAGGTCGTGAATTTTACCAACTCGAGGCAAATATCTTTGGAGTCCCTGAAATTGAAGCAGATTTTGAAATCTTTTCTATGATTATCGATATTATGACCGCATTTGGGGCTAATGAGACGATGTATCGTATCTATTATAGTGATAGACGATTAATCTCTGCTTTATTACAAGATTTTCTTAACCTGTCACCTGAAAAACAGTTGGCAACTCGCAGATTAATGGATAAACGCAAGAAAGTTACAGAGCAGGAATTTATGGATATGCTTGCAGAAATTCAAGTAACCGGTAAGGAAGCAACTGCCGTTGAACAATTCATGCAAGGAAGTTTTGAAGATCTTAAAAACGTCATTCCAACAGAAATCTTAAAAGAAAATGAGGGTTACAAGAATGTTGTAAAACTGGAAGAACTACTCAAAAAATTTAATTTGATGAAATATTGCCAATTTGATCCAGGAATTATTCGTGGTTTCGATTATAGTGATGGATTAGTATACGAAGTGTTTGATAAGAATCCAGAAAATCGACGATCTATGTTCGGTGGAGAGCGATTTGATAGATTGATAAACATTTATGGTAAATATGAACTTGCAGCAACAGGATTTGCCATGGGCGACATTACCTTACAAGAATTCCTTATCGGATGGAATTTGTTACCAACGTTAAATACGAAAACAAAAGTACTTGTTTCAAGATTTCCAGATGAATCGACAGAACTTGCTGACTATACGATGTCAATTGCTCGAGAATTGCGATCACAAGGTATTTCAGTTGATTTGTACACGACATCCGACAAACTTGATAAGCAATTGAAATATGCAGATAAAAAGGGCATTCCTTTTGTAATTATCGCAGGTGATGACGAAATGAGTAGAAATGTCATCAAGTTGAAAAACTTACAATCCAAAAACCAAGAAGAAGTGAGTCGAGAATCCTTAGCAGCGAAATTAAACGACTAAGAAACTCAAGGCAAGTACTCCAAGAACTGTTATCACAATTCCGATTTTATCTTTTAGGATAACTTTTTCTTTAACAATAATTGCTGCGAAAATGAGTGTGAAAATCACATAGGTTGCTGTTATTGGAGAAGCAATTGATGCTTTAGTATAGGTAAAAGCTAACCAAAAAAACACGAGAGTACTAACGATAAAAAACGATCCTAAAAATGAATTTATATACTGTTTGTAATTTTTGAACATGACAACAACGTCATTCATTTTCTGCTTTTCAATAACAAGGTAACCTATGGCGACTGGTATTTGAGCAAACGCAAGCGCAAATAAAAACGTTCCTGTTGTCGCAGTATCTAACGCGTGCTTTGATAAGCTATCTGAAATACCTACAGCAAAAGCACCGGCAAGTGGCCATAACAATAATACTCTTTTCTTAAGTTCTGCTTTGTTAATTTGTACTGGGAATGCTAATACAACGATACCCGCAATTATCGATATAATCGAAATTATTACCGCAAATGATAATCTGTCACCATTGACTATACTTGAAAACAGTAAAGTAAACAGGGGATAAGTCGAAAAAACCGGTTGCGTTAACGAAATTTCGCCTTTAGCTAACACAAAAAACACAAATGCTTCAGCTAAGACCGCACTTATTAACGCATAACCAAATATATAAAGGACATTATTCCATTCGACGCCTAAGACAAGAGAAACGGGGATCCAAATAAGTAATCCAAAAAACATATCGCAAAAAAACGCCAAAGATGAAGCTCGCTCATCAAAACTTTTCTTAAGTATTGCATACCCGAACCCCTGACCAGCTGCAGCTAATAACCCAAAAAGTATTCCAATCATTTATGATTTTCTCACGAATAGTAAACGTATACAATTTCTTTACTTTTTTTTTGATTGGCACTACTATGATTAACATATAAATTCGGTGCAAACTTTATGCCCCTTGCAACATATCAAAAGAAGAATAAAAAATCTCAGAAGAAAGACCTTTCTAAAACTTTAAAAATTGGTGTTTGGGCATTAGCGTTGGTCGTAACAACATTAGGGTTATCTGCAAGTTATACAGTTTTTTCACAAGCTTTTGGTAGTGAAGATAAAGCGACAGCTACAGAGATATGTCGATTTGGTGCAAAGAATGTTACCTCCTACGAAGATATGCGAACTGTAACAACAACAAGTGGACGACACATTTTCTTACAAAGTAAAGCAACCTATAAAGATGGGTCAAAAGATGGACTAATTGCGTTTAAAGAAATCGTTTCGGAGGATCCATGTCAAGGTGTACTCAGCTTAAAAACAACTTTTAACGGAAAACAAGTTACAGATTTATCAGTAAACAGCTGGGAACTTTATGATTGGGATATGACAAATGCCGTATTTATTCCAGATGTTTATTCTGAAAAAAATGACGATGGGTACATTGCTGTATTTTTGAGAGAACGTACAGGTGGATATACGAAAAAATTAGCAGTTTCACTACTTCAATACTCGAATGGAGAAATTAAATTCAAGAAAACGACGCCTCTTTTCAGCAATAATGAAAACTTTTCTACAATTGTTAATGCCCATTATTCGTACAATACAAGTACTTTATATGTATTTGGCACAACACAAAGTGAAGGTGTACGTGGTAGAGGAATGCATTTAGCTTCAATCACTCACGAGGACTTACTCTTGGGAAATCAATCATATTATTATTGCAATCCAGGTCTTTCATTACAATCGCAAAACAGTTGTAACTGGACGACTGAGGTCAAAAAATCAAATGCAACGATAGCCACAAAAACAGGAGAAATGGATGTACTTGGACTTGATGACAATTTGTCTTTATTACTACAAAATACAGGTGATAAAGTCATGGTTTATGATCTAGCAACGAGTGGGGCAGTTTGGAATCCAGGACTACAACTTCTAGATTGCACGGGAACTATAAAATGTGACCACATTTCTACGTATGATTATCAAATGAGTATGTTCGAGAACAAACAGGAAAAGCTTAAAGTTATGACTTTCAATTTTATACAAGCATACAAAGGTGAGGCAATCCTTTATGAAGCTGTAATCGATGACTTTACCGTTGGTGCAGCTAACCCCATAGCGTCATTGCCATCAGTTTCCTTGAAATCAGCCTACGCGATGATTAGGGAAGATCAAGCCTCATCAAAAAGTACAGTTGGTTCATCAAAAGTTGTTGAGAAAACACGATCCGCACCACCAAAAGTGGAAAGTACAAAAAGTAAAGTAGAAAGAAACAAAGATGATGATTATGTCGCAGAAAAACGAGCACAAAAATCTGTTTCAGATACGGTGAAAGCAGTTGTACAACGAGTTAAGCCTGAAGTAACGACTACAAAAAAACAGAAAGACGATGTCGCGACACCGTCAAGTCAGAAAAAAGGCAAAGAAGTTGTGGTTGAGAGAATCGAACAAACTATTATAGCTCGCTCATCTGACACAACAGTTGGAGTTTCAGGTGGCAAAATGGGTGGAGCAAAAACTAATACGACTGTTGTAAGAGCAACAAGTGCGCCAAAGAACGCATTAAATGGTATGGCAGTTGCGGCAAGAAGAGGGACCACAATTGCAAATAAGGGAGGCGGAACTGGTACAGCAACAGCAACCCCAACTACAACTCGTCAAGTAGTATATGAGGTATACGATCCAAGTAGAATTCCCACTGAAACCCCAAGGCAAACCCCTTCTACAAAACCTACTCAACCGTTAAACAGAGCACCTCGAGAGGCAGATTGTAAAGCTCCGAATCAATGGATATGTGAAGATGAATACCACCAACGAGATTGTACCTGTTTAGATAGTAAGGGTCGTACGGTAACAGCAACAGCTACCCCGACGGTTGTAAAAACCAATGTACCACTTAATACACCTTCGGTCACAACATTGAATCTAACTTATGTTTCAAAGAATGAATGCCCCTATGGAAATATACTTCCAACAAACGAAAAATTCTGTAAAAATAATAATCAACAATGTGCCGTTGAAGGTACTGGATTAGATTGCCGCCAAGAATCCCTAAGATACGCAGCTTTTCAAAAATGTATTAGCGGAAATGAAACTCTCTCATGCTGTCCTAAAGGAACTCATGTAGAAAACGGGAAATGTGTTGAATATGTAGATCTTGAAGCAAGAGATGCCGACGGAAATAAGATTGAACGATGTAAATACGGAAATATTGATCCAGCTGAAAAGAAATTTTGTGAAGCAGCAATACAAAAATGTGACTCATCTCCTGCTGGAGATGGACTTGATTGCAGTAGTAATTCGTTAAAACATCCAGGTTATATAAAATGTCGATCGATGTCAGATAGAATAATGACCTGCTGTGCACCAGGTAGTGTTAATGTAGGGGGTACTTGCAAAAAAGGTGACTGGGTTTATCCAGAAAACTGCTATACAAATGGCAAGCCGGATGGAAAGAAGTGTGACTTGCAGAAAGACGGCAAGTATCAATATAAAGATTAACTGTTAATACACCGCAACAATAGCAAACTCCTTGCTATCAATACTACTGATTTCTGCAGGCAATTCAGTTTTAACGGTTAATCCAAGTTGGTTTGCAACAAACTGAGCTGTTTGATCATATGTCTTACCACCAATGGAATAGACATATCCTTTTGTGCTTAAACCTGGCGAATTTTTACTGTTTAATTCAATATTCCCGAAGTGATAGGTCGATTGAAATATTTTTGCTTTTGACACGTTTTCAGGCACGCCATCTGTATAGATTAAAATCTTCTTTGTCATGGTGGCAATCATTGGTTCAGTTCCATACAGAGTAACGAATTTCTGAATTTCTCCCCATTTATTTGCTCCTGACTTTGGACCAAGTAAGTAAGGATTAAAATTAATGACATCAATTAATCGATTTAACGAGCCTCCCGCATAGAGATCGAGTACATAACTGTAGGACGTTGGCTTTCCTTGTTCTTTTAAAATATTTACTCCAGCTTGAACATCTTCTAATGAAACTTTGCTGAGTTTTAAATTCTTTGAAGCAACACCTACAAGATCCATCACTTTCTTAGGATCCTGCAATGTTTCTGATTTTGCTGCTTTATCTATTACCGCCTGAATTACTTTTTGTTGACGTTTTGAACGTCCAAAATCTGATCCCTCACTTACTGGTATTACTTCTTTTCGAATACGACTATACTGCAACGCAGATTCACCATTCATGTGATTCCAACCACGTTTAAATGAAACCCGCATATACTGAAAGTTATCGGTTGGGTATAACCCCGAAATATCATTGTCCAAGTACAAATCAACACCACCTACGACATCAATCGCATCAATGAAACCTTTTAAATCAACCATCGCATAATATTGAATCGATTTTCCTGAGACACCTTCTACAACAGTTTGAAGTTTCTCCAAACCAATACCTTTCTTCGCTTTTTCTCCAATTGCATATATTGAGTTAATTCTGGTCAATTCCGTTCTTCCCGGATATGAAACGGCCAAATCACGCGGTAACGAAATCATCGCAATTCTGTTTAGTTTCGGATCGTAGGATGCAACAATAATAGTGTCCGTGTTCAATTCAACCGTACCGGATTCTCGCGTATCGATGCCCACTAGCATAATATTTGTTTTACCATCAGAATCTTGCACAAGTTTTGGTTTTAAAACTGGAATGAAACTTGAAATACTGGTTGAGTTTGGCGATATAGAGGAGAGTAGTTTTTTGGCAAGGAAACCAAGTCCCGCGACTAAAATAATAACTAGTAGAACAACAAAGATTCCTTTGTTCGAACTTTTAGCTTTCTTTACTTGTGCTGATGTCGTATTTGGTTGACGAAAGGGTAGAGTAGTTTCTTTTTGATTTCCCGTTGATTCGTTGTTTTTACTCGTAAAATGCGAGTTTTCTAATGTCATTCGTATAACAGCCATGGTGCATTATGCCATACGAGGAGTATACTAAATAGACTGATAGGTTAACTTGATTCAAAAGACCATGAAGAAAGCTGGAATTGTCATTATTGCCATAGTAACACTCTTGTGCGTTGGTGTTACAGTTAGTGGGGTTTTACTCGCGAAAAAAGTTAAAGAAGGAGATTTTAGTGTACTTTCCAATCTTTCATTTCTAAACAAAGCTGCGAAAACCGACCTTGGTGTTACCTTTACTCCTGAAGATAGCGCGAAATTTCATAAATCAATTCAATCAGAGGTAAAAGCAATAACAATTGATAGCGCTGAATGTAAAAGAATGAATTGTGTCCCAGGTCAGGCAATCTATGTTGGGAGTCAAAGAATTAATACGGAAATTTCGAGCGAGCAGGGGACCGCACTAATAAATGAGTGGATTCAACTATCACCAAATGCACCATTTACCGCAGCGCAAATGAAAGTTAATGCCGACGGGACCGTACAATTCGCAGGCGTTGTTGATATGCAACAGGTAAAGAAGTTCGGAATTGCAAGTAAAGTTCCCACAGAAACAATGCAATTAGTGGACAAATACGTCGGTGCGTTAGGAGGAACATTTCCACTAAATGCATCAGGAACTGCCTCAATAAAGAATAACAAGGTTACGGCGCAGTTTACCTCAGTACAATTGGGTGTAATTCCAGTTCCCGCAACAATTCTTAAAGAATACAAAGGTCAAATCGAGAATTTTGTATCGGATAGATTACCAGTAGTACAAGGTTTATATATCGAGGAATTATCCTTTAAAAACGGCAAAGCGACATTTACTGGATCAATCCCAAAGACAATTTACTTTGTGAAGTAATCGTCTTAAACCACATCTTTCCTCTTTATCGAGTCCACTCTTGATTGAACATTACTTTTCATCTTGGTGTCTTCTTTATCTGCAAATGCTAATAGCACTTTTGAAATTCTATCTGCTCCCT